>WGBN01000080.1 GCA_015494245.1 Saprospiraceae bacterium
GCTTTTACCGAAGGTATGTCCTCCGGCGATGAGCGCTACGGTTTCTTCATCGTTCATCGCCATGCGGCGGAAGGTTTCGCGTATGTCGTGGGCAGCGGCAAGGGGGTCGGGATTGCCGTTGGGACCTTCGGGATTGACGTAAATCAGTCCCATTTGCACGGCGGCGAGGGGGTTTTCCAACTCCCGTTCACCGGTGTGGCGTTTGTCATCTAACCACTCGGCTTCCGGGCCCCAGTAAATGTCCTCTTCCGTCTGCCAGATGTCTTCGCGCCCGGCGGCAAAGCCAAAGGGCTTGAAGCCCATGGATTCCAGGGCGCAATTTCCCGCAAGGATGATTAAATCTCCCCAGGAGAGTTTGCGGCCGTATTTCTTTTTCACCGGCCAAAGGAGCAGGCGGGCTTTGTCCAAATTCGCGTTGTCAGGCCAGCTGTTCACCGGCGGGAAGCGCATGGAAGCCCGGCTCGCACCGCCGCGCCCGTCGGCAATCCGATAGGTGCCGGCACTGTGCCAGGCCAGCCTGATGAACAAAGGCCCGTAATGCCCGTAATCGGCAGGCCACCAATCCTGAGAGTTTGTCATCACTTCTTTGATGTCATTTTTGACTTCCGTCAAATCCAAAGACGCAAATTCTTTGGCATAGTCAAACTCCTCTCCCAGAGGATTGGCTGAAGGCGGGTGCTGACGCAAAATGTTTAAGCGCAGCAAATTCGGCCAGATGTCGTACAAAGGGATGCCTTCGCCCGCCGCCTTTTTTAAAGTGCCTGCGTGAAACGGGCACTTGCTTTGTCCGTTGCCGGAGCCAAAGGCTTGAGTTTTTTGTTCTTCTTTCATTGCAGTAGTTTTTGAGATTTACAATCAAGGGGTTTCCCGTGCACGACAAAGGTAATCCCGCAAGCTACATCATGCAAATTGATAATTCTTATAAACAAATTGATTTTTTCTATGTAAATTTGCGGCATGACCCTTCAACAACTCAAATACCTGCTCGCCATCGAAGAGCATCGCCACTTTGTGGAAGCGGCGAAGCATTGCCACGTTACCCAGCCCACGCTGAGCATGATGGTACACAAGCTGGAGGAAGAAATCGGCATCAAGATTTTTGACCGTAGCAAAAAGCCCATCACCCCCACCAAGGATGGGAAAATCATGCTGCAACAGGCCCGCGAGGTGCTTGCTGCAGCCGGGCGTTTTGAAGACATTGCCTCCGAGTTGCGGGGCGAGATGCGCGGTACGCTCAAACTCGGCATCATCCCCACGGTAGCGCCCTATTTGGTATGCCGTTTTTTACCGCACTTTCTCAACGCTTACCCCGACATCCACCTCCACATCACCGAGCTGACTACCGATGAGTTGACCACCCGACTCAAACGCCATCAGCTCGATGCCGGTATTCTCGCCACGCCTCTCGACGACCCGGCCATCAACGAGCACTTTCTCTATCACGAAGAATTCGTTGCCTACGTCTCACCTGACAACACCCTGCTCAAAAAGCGCTATCTGCTGCCCGACGACATCAATCCCGAGCAATTGTGGCTGCTCGAAGAAGGCCACTGCCTGCGCACCCAGGTCATCAATCTCTGCGAATTGCGCCGCAGCGATTCCATCACCCATCGCCTGGAGTACGAGTCCGGCAGCATCGAAGCGCTCAAAAAGATGGTGGATGCCGGCCAGGGCGTTACCATCCTGCCCGAGCTCGCCATCAACGACCTCAGCGAAGAGGAACACGACCGCCTCCGCTTCTTCAAACCGCCTGCCCCCGTGCGCGAAATCAGCCTCATCACCCACCGCCACTTCGCCCGCCAACGCCTGCTCCAGGCTTTGACAGAAAGCATCCGGAAGTCCGTACCGGCATCCATGAAAAAGAAAAAAAGTGAAAACCTTGTCCTCTCTCCTTGAGTAGAGAGCAAAACAAACATCCATGCGAGACGAAGGCTACATCAAATTCCAAATCCATCGCGAAGAGGCGCCGGCACCCGTCTCGGAAGAGTTGTTCGGCTTGCGCCAAAAGGCCTGCGAAGCGGGCCTGATAGGCGTCTATCCCGACGGCATCGGTTTCGGCAATGCCAGCGTTCGCCATCCCCTTCCCGAACATCCCCACGCCTTTTTAATTACGGCTACGGCCACAGGGGGCTTTAAGCGCCTTTCGGCAAATGATGTCGTGCTCGTAAAAGACTGCTGCCCCGAAAC
>WGBN01000081.1 GCA_015494245.1 Saprospiraceae bacterium
CATTCACATCTTCTTCGACTACATCGGCATAGACATCCACAGCGAAGTGAATACCGCCCGCGGCCGGGCCGACGTGCTGGTGGAATTAGACGACAAAGTCTATGCCATAGAATTCAAGATAGACCAATCCGCCGAAGAGGCCCTCAAGCAAATCAAAGAAAGAGGCTATCTCGATAAGTATCGCTCCTCGGGCAAAAAGCTCATCGCCCTGGGCATCAACTTCTCTACGGAAAAGCGGGAGGTAGATGAGTTTGCGGTGGAGGTGGTGTAATCGGCGGAATTGGTGAAATTGGTTATCGTTTGTCGGCAAAGCGGGGCGGGCTTTAGCCCGCCTGCACGCTCAGCAGGCTTTAGCCCGCTGGCCCGCGCGATGCGAAGCGAGCGTAAATCACATTAGAGACCGCAAGGCCCTGCCTGCCGGTGAGTGAGCGGAGCCGAACTCCGCGGCAGCAGGCAGGTTCCACATTCAAACTCTTCACCATGAAACACCTCTACCTCCCCTCCCCCTTCCAGGTAAGCACCAAAGGCAAGACCCTGCGCTATTGGAAATTGACTGCCTCCTCCTCAGGCCTGAAGCGCCTTCAATTGCTTGAAGAGGCCGGGGAAGACAGCCCTGAGTTGTACGATTTCATGCGAGAAGCCCGGGAGCAACTGCAGGCCTATTTTGCCGGAAGGCTGAAAAGTTTTGACTTGCCCTTAGACTGGAGCGAAGCCACTGATTTTCACCGCAGCGTGTGGAAGGAACTGATAAAAATCCCTTACGGCCACACGGCCTCTTATCTCGAAATTGCCCGCCGCATCGGCAAACCCAAAGCCGTCAGGGCAGTCGGGCAGGCCAACAGGCGCAACCCGCTGCCCATCATCGTTCCCTGCCACAGGGTCATTGCTACCGGTGGAGAACTGCACGGTTTCTACTATGGCCTGGATATGAAACGGCAGTTGCTGGCCTTGGAAAACCCCAAAAGCTATGGCGAACAAACCCGCCTGCAGTTTGAATGAATCACTCATCGAAAAAAGTGCTGTCCGTGCGCATGACGTAGTTGCGAAAGTAAAGACACTCATCCAGCATGCTCATGTGAAAATCCGTATCGCGGAAATCCTCGTGAAGCATCCGGAAGTAAGTCCGGTATTCATCGGGCACCCGCGGTATGACATTGCCCTTGGGGATGCCCGGAAATTGCTTGCTCTGGAAGTATTTGATCTGCTCGCACATTGCAGCCATGTATGTCGCAAGGGCTGCCAGTTCGTAGTTGCCATGCAGCTTGGCATGGGTGATCGCCTGGCGAAAATAGTAAAGCGGCATATCCACATCCATGACCTCCACATTGCCGTAAGGAGCTCCGGGATAGGGATAAATGCTGTCGGTGCTGAGCCGCTTCCAGTTCTCCGGATCGCGATAGTTGTCGCGCAGTATCCAGGCCGGGCCGAAGAAGGTGGTGTTGTACAAGCCCAGGCCCATTCTAAAATACAGTTTGGAGGGGTCATCCACATTGGCCTCTATCTTGTAGCGAAGGCTGTGTAATTCCTGTGCAAATTCATATCGGTTAAAAATAATAGATGAGTCTTCCAAAGTCAGGTTTGCCGTGTCCTTGTAAATATCCTCCCAGGGAAGCTTAAAAGGAATGCCCGTGCCAAATTCATCCCGCAAAAAAGGCGGCACCTCATTGAGATAAGTTATGGCTGCTGACAAATTGAGTTGCTGCAACATCCTCACTCCCTGTAAATCAGCAAGCACCGGTTTTAAACTGCTGCCATGATTATCCAGGGTTAAGGCATTTCTGAATGGAAAGCGCAGGCCCTCACCGCCGGTAGAATCCGGCTTTAGCTCCAGCGCCTCCAACTCATCCAGCACCTGATTTAAATCCGCCACGATCTTTTCCTGCGGATTGAGCTTGAGGAAAAAGTCGCGCGGGTATAAACAGCGAAACTCCAGCCCCGGATGGTCCAGGCTGCGATACAAACGCGCCATGCGATCCATCAGATAAGCCCGCAGGGCTGTACGCTGAGCGGTATCGGGATTGTCATTCAGCCACTTGCTGCCGACCAACAAGTTGTAAGCGCTGATTTCCATCTCGCTGAGGAGGGCCTTGCGCGCCTGCACATCTCGAGGCAAATTGCCCGCTTCAAAAGATGTAATCTCAGCAAAGACCTCCAGAACACTCAATTGATCGGCAAGCGGGCCTTGGGGAACTTTTCCCCGAACTTCTTTCAGCACTTTTTGCGCCTCGGCATAATCGCCTGCCAGCAAAAACAAATAGGCCTCGGCAATTTGCCACAACTCGGGATGCGGGGCGCGGCCCGAAGCATATACCTGATGCGCAAACGCCTGCAGCTCTATGAGGTAACTCATCACATCGGGATGAACGCGTAAACTCGCGAAGCGTTCGGGCCGTATCTTTCGCTGGTAGGGATAAAACTGTGCCATCAGCGAGCGCTCCAGTTCTTTGACCTCCTTCAGCAGCAAGACCTCGAGGTAATCCGGACGAGCGCCGAGTTTATAGATGGCCTGCATCTCTTCTAAGGCCCGGCTGTCGGGATGTTGAGCGCGCAGGGCGTAGAGCGTTGCCCTTTCGTCATCGTCTTCGCAGAGGGAAAGGGCGCGGTTCCATTCCTTATCGTCCAGCAGTTTAAAGCTGGCATAGCAACTGGCGCGACGCTCCGGCCTATGCAAAAAGACAAAAGCAAAAAGGCGGGCTGCCTCCGCCCGCTGCCCCACGGCCTGCAAAGCTCCGGCCCGCAACTCCTGCACCCAGAAGTACATGATGCTATAGTCTTCCCTACCGTCGTCGTATTTAACCGTCGTCTCGGGCAGCAAAATGAAAGGCATAAGGGTATCGTAAAGTTGCAGGGCCTGTTTGGAGCGGCCCATGTAGTGCGCCAGGCGCATGAGCTGATACAGATAACGCAAGCGCAAATAGTCGGAGCTGCATTTGGCGAAAGCCTCTTTGCCCTCTTCAATCAGGTCCTGCATAATTTCCGTTGCCTGCCCCTCCTCCCAGGCATCCGCAGCAGTTACATAAGGCTCGCAATCCAGGGCGTAAAGCAGATAGTCCACGGTTTCGGAGCATCCCTGCTTGCGCAAATAGCGGGCAAAGGCATTGCCCCTGAGGGCATAAGGCAGGCTCATGCTCTTGCTGCGCAAAGCCGTTTTGAGCTGTTTGAGCGTAGAGCGATCGGATTCATAAATCAGTGCCCGAATGCCCGCTGCGTATTTTTTTGAAAGGCACATGCGACGACGCCAGTCGTCAACATTGGCTTGAAGCTGCGTTGTTTTTTGCTCGCGATAAAAGGCATATACATCTTCAAAAGGAAGGTACAAAGGCCCTATGGGCGAGGCTTCTTCGGGCAGGAGGCCGGGCTCCATCAGGGAATACCAGCAATAGCTGTTGCGGCCATCGCTCAGCACATACCACAGCAGCACGACTAAAAACAAAGCGAGGCTCAGCAGCGCTTTCAGCGGGTATTTACCAACCCAGGATGTGGCGTATTTCTTCATGGTTCAGGCGATTGACCGAGGCTGTATCTAAGTGGTAAAGCGCGAGATGGCGTCGTTCGCGGGGCAAGCGCATCCGCAAATCGCTCCAGGCTGCGCGCAGGGAATCGGCTTCGACCTTCTCCACGCGCAGGCTGTCTCCGGCGTAAAGATAATAAGCGTTGAGGTAGGTGCTGCGCTTTACCCGAAACAGTTTTGCTCCGCCCAAAGCCTCAAAGCGCGCGGTATCGGCCAGCGCCCGCTCATCCAGGCCCGAAAGCAATTGCACCACCTTCCCCTCCCGCCTGACGACCACCCAGCCAAACACGGGCAGAGCTACATCTAAGGGCAGGGGATATTCGTCGAGGCGGTTGTAATAGGCCGAGGCCACAGAGCGGTCGAGTATGGAGTTGCGGGTATCAGCTGCTCTGACGTTGTCCATGTTGTAAAACATCAGCATACCCCTGTCCACCGGCGGAATGCCCGTCTGCTCGGGATATTTGACCTGATGCAGGCGTATGGTAGCCGAAAGCAAAAGGCTGTCGGGCAGCAGGCGGCGCAGCTCTTCCAAAAAGTAGAAATAAGCATCCCGCGTCTCCGGCGTCCAATCGCAGTCCATTTGCCATTCGGGGATTGGGATTTTATCGCCTTTCGGCAAAATTTCGGCAGGCTCAGTCTGACGGCTCAAGGCAGCGCCTTTCGGCAAATGCCCTCCGGAAGCGTACAAGCGTCCTTCCATGGCACGGATTTTTTCATGAATGTGGCCGGCCAGCTCGGATATTGCGGTTTTTTGCTGCTCTTCGTCCAAAGAGAGCAGGGCCTCAAAAGTGCGATTCGTGATAAAGACTACGGGCACGACTTCGGCGCTGTCCGGCAGGTTTTTCAAAGGCAGTTGCAAAGGCGCTACGGGAAGCGGACGGGCGGGGTCTGCACTGCGGTCTATGTCGAAAAAGCGCAGGTAAAGGCGCCGGATGCCGAGCGAATCCATCCAGGCACGCTCCGCAGGCAAAATCTCCGGCGAAGTCTTCCAGCGATAGACGGCGGGCTGAGGCTGCGGGCTCTCTGCAGGGCGGCAGCCATTTGCCGAAAGGCATAAGACCAGCCCAATGCCATTCATGAGCAAAAAAACATTTTTTAGTGAAGCGCGAATTAACATTTGCCCAAGATAAGGAGTCTTATAGAAAAAACCCCGACCAGGGGGGTAAGATCTCAGCACATCCACAGATAAATAATACGGAATAGCAGACCATCCGGCCAAAGCCAGTTTTGGCGCCGGTGTGAACCCATTTTTTTAACCTCAACTCCAAATTTATGCAACCCAAAAACACCTTACTCTTCGCCATTCTTTTTTCCTTTTTCACCCTGTACTTACCTGATTTCACATCAGGTCTGAATGCACAAACGACTACCGGACTTTACGGCTGTAAATTTTACGATCTGAACTGCAACGGCATCTGGGACTCCGACGAGCCTGCCATCGGCGGCTGGCCCATCATCATCAAAGATGCCAGTGGCAATGTAGTAGTCACTACCACGACCAATGAGGAGGGTTGCTGGAGCGCTCAGGTACCCTCTTCTCCGGCCGCAGCTACTTACTACGAAGTTTCCGAGGGTTCTTTCCCCGGCTGGACGAACACCTTCCCCCCCAATGGCACGTATGGAGTACAGGTCGCGCCCAACCAGCCCATTGACGGCCTCAACTTTGGAAATTGCCTCTCAGCGAGCCTGCCAATCCTGACTCTGACCGGCTGCAAATACCACGACCTCAACTGCAACGGCATCGTTGACCCCAATGAGCCCACCATCCCCGGTTGGACCATTCTCGTAGAAGATCAGACCAACGGGCTAAACTACGCCTTTCTGACCGATGCCTCGGGTTGCTACGAATTTCCGGTGCCTGCCCTTGCTCCGGGAGGGGGCTTGATCACCTATAAGGTCTCTGAATTCGTACCTTTTGGCTGGACCCAGACGGGGCCTGCCACCGGTTATTACACCGTACAACAGGATGGCGGCACCGTAGCCGGTCTCGATTTCCTGAATTGCGACAGTGAACCACCCGCCACCACTACGCTCAGCGGCTGCAAATTCAACGACCTGAACTGCAACGGCATCTGGGATGCCAACGAGCCCTCCCTACCCAACTGGCCCATTTACATCACGGACATCACCACGGGCATGGTGGATACCGTTTACACCAACGCAGACGGCTGCTGGAGCGCTGAAGTGCCTGCCCCTGCTTCCTATGAAGTCAGCGAGGGCACGCTTTCGCCCTACTGGCATCAAACCTACCCGCCAAGTGGCTCCTACCTGCTCAGCGTAGCCCAAAATCAGCCCATTGACAACCTGCATTTTGGCAACAATGAGAGCCATCTGTATGTCACGTTTTGTAAGTTTCACGATCTCGACTGCGACAGCCTGTACACTCCGGGAGTAGATACGCTGCTGCCCAACTGGCCTATCATCAAATTTGTCTCTATCCCACCCCAAGACACCAATGGAGTGGGAATTGCTTTTTCCACTACGGTATATACCGATGAGTCTGGATGCTATATTGATGATCTGGCCCCGGGTGCAATCTACAGTTTCTACGAGCCCGATGTCCCCGGCTGGGCACCTACTTTGCCACTTAACTTTTCATGGGATTTCAGGGACCCCTGTGGTAGCGTGGACATTCATGCTTATTTCGGCAATATGCAGCCGCAGCCCTATGAGTACCGGCTATGCAAAGTGCATGATATAAACTGCAACGGAGAGTACGAGCCTGACATAGATACCCTCTTGCCCGACTGGCCCATCCTTGTTCAGACTACGCTGTATGAGAATGATGTGCAGTTGAGTTTTACAGACACGTTCTACACAGACTCAACGGGTTGTCTGGGCCTCGCGCTTTACCCGGGCAACAGCTATGTCATCACCGAAGCGGATGTCCCCGGCTGGACGCCCTCTGCCGAAAACGTCCTGGAGTTTGATTTCAGCGATGATCCGCCTCTTTGTCTTCCTGCCATTATAGATCCCGCACTGTACTTCCTCAACTGCAACCAACCCCCGCCCCAGGACAGTTGTGGAGCCATTGTGGAGGATGATCTGCAGGTGGACTGCGATGAGGATGGTTTCCACTACACCTATACTTTCTTCCTGCAGAACAACAGCAGCGACAACATCACCTCCTTCCTTTTCAACAATTTCCCCGGGATGCCCGACTACTTCTCCAACAACAACTATCCGGGCATGTTCCCCATTCCGCCGGGCGGCGTGGCAGGGCCGTTTAGCACGACGATAACGGTGCCCTTCCCCGTACTCCAGGGAGATACCGGCTGCTTCACGGTTACCCTGATCACGGATGGAGACGTGTGCTGCCACTTTGAGCACTGTGTTGAGATACCTCCGATAGACCCCTGTGACAATGTGCATGCAGAGGTTACACCCATAGATCCTCCCGGCAACAATACCGGAGCCATTGATGACGATTGCTGCTATGAAGTCAACCTGATCAACGACTTCTGCCCCAACTTCTTCACGGGAGTTACGCTCGAAATTCAGACGCCGGGGGTTACCTTCAGCAATTACACCATGGGCTCCTCGCTCTGGGCTGTCAGCTCACCCTCCCCGACTCTGCTCGTGGCCGACTACCTCGGAGGCATCAACGGCAATGGCCACCTGCCTCTCGGACCTTCCGGCCCGTTCTTCTTCTGCATCAACACCAACGGCACAGCCCTGCCCGTGCAAATTAAGATCACCTGGACTGCGATCAACCCTGTTGACGGCAGCATCATCTCCGTTTGTGAGGAGTTCATTGAAGTCGTCTGCGACCCACCCTGTGCTACCGTAACGGGCGTGGAAGACATCTACTTCAATGACGGCGACACCTACATCATCCCCAACTTCTGTGTGAGCAACAATACCTCGCAGACGCCCACTACGGTGCTGCTCGAAGTGCAATCACCTGCCGGAGTTACGATAGACCCCGATCATTTCGATTACACCGGCAATCCCTCTTGCACCTTCTTAGCAATCCACGGCGTGAACCCGGGCGATGTAGTCGTCCTCAAAGTGCTGTTGCTCGATGAAGAAAGCGGCTGGTGCTGCCATGTCTTCATAGACATCCCGATTCCCGGCGGCAACCTCTGCATTGACCCGAGCATCATCAACACCGCTGCACAGTGCCCCACGGACTACGAGCCCGTCTGTGGTTGCGATGGCGTTACCTACCTCAACGAATGTGTCGCCCAAAACTACTATGGCGTAACCAACTGGACGCCCGGGCCCTGCCCCGATGTCTGCATCGAAGACGGGCTGATCAATACCGGCGTGGCATGCACCCAGCAGTACGACCCCGTCTGCGGCTGCGACGGCGTTACCTATACCAATGCCTGCATCGCCCTGTTCTACTACGGCGTAACGCAGTGGACGCCCGGCCCCTGCCCCGTCATCCCCAATCCGGGACCACCCATTGGCAACCCCTCGGGTTATGCCGAAAACGTGCAATACCTGCATGGCTACCCCAATCCGGTCAGCCGGCGGCTCTATCTGGATCTGCCTTCCGGCAAATACCAAATAGAGACTTTCAACACGCGTGGCCAGACCGTGGCAGCACAGACGCTGTCCGTAGCTGAAGGAGACGAAACGCCTTCCGTAGAAACAAGCAGCCTGCCCGATGGCGTTTACCTGCTCCACGCTACCGACGAAAACGGCAAGCGATACCTCTTGCGATTTGTGAAAACAGGCAACTAATCGTCTGTAAACGACCGTTTTTGAAGAGCAGGGTGTGCTTCGGCACACCCTGCTTTTTTACAAAACCAAGTATTTTTTCTAAAAAAAGCAAGCTGTGCTCCGGCACAGCTTGCTTTTTTTAGAAAAACCCCTTACCTTTGTCAGCGAAAATTCGCTAACACTAAAAATTTACCTACCATGTCCAATCCCACCGATATCCATCAAACCGTCAAGGGTGGCGAATTCCTGATCAAGGAATCCGACCCTCAACAGATATTTATACCCGAAGATTTTGACGAAGAAGCCCGCATGATCAAAGGCATGGCCGATGATTTTGTCAAGACAGAAGTTGCCCCGAATACCGATGCCATAGAGGCCGGCGATTTTGACCTGAGCGTAAAGTTGCTCAAGAAAGCTGCCGAGCTGGGCCTGGTAGGCGCCCACATGCCCGAGGCCTACGGAGGCATGGGCCTGCCCGCCAATGTGGTAACAGCCGTTACGGACAGCCTCGGGCCCACAGGCTCCTGGAGCGTAACCTTTGCAGCTCACACGGGCATCGGTATGCTGCCCATCCTCTACTTCGGCACCGAGGAGCAAAAGGAAAAATACCTGCCCCGCCTCATTGCTGCCGAGCTGAAGGCTTCCTACTGCCTCACGGAACCTTCCTCCGGCTCCGATGCCCTGGCTGCCAAGACGCGTGCGGATTTGTCGGAAGACGGCAAATACTACATCCTCAACGGCCAAAAGATGTGGATCACCAATGCCGGTTTTGCAGACCTCTACATCGTCTTTGCGCAGGTGGATGGCGATAAATTCACGGGCTTTATCGTAGAGCGCGAATCAGAGGGTCTCACCCTCGGCGCCGAGGAGAAAAAACTGGGCATCAAGGGTTCTTCAACCCGTCAGGTCTTTTTTGAAAACGTGAAAGTGCCCAAAGAAAACCTGCTCGGCGAAATTGGCAAGGGCCACAAAATTGCCTTCAATGCTTTGAATGTGGGCCGCTTCAAGCTGTGCGTGCTCTGCGTGGGCGCCTCCAAACACATCATCGGAGAATCCATCCAATACGCCAAGGAGCGCATCCAGTTTGGCCGGCCTATCGCCGACTTTGGCGCCATCAAGTACAAAATCTCCGAGCAGATCATCCGCATCTTCGCCAGCGAAAGCGCCGAATACCGCACCTCCAACGACATGCAGCAAATGGAAGAGCTGCTCAAAGCCGAGGGCGCTTCCTACGGCGACGCCAAGCTCAAAGCCGCCGAAGAATACGCCATCGAATGCGCCCTGCTGAAGGTCGCCGGCTCGGAAGCGCTCAGCTATGTAGTGGATGAAAATGTGCAAATACACGGCGGCATGGGCTTCTCGGAAGAGGGCCACACTGCCCGCTACTACCGCGATGCCCGCATCAACCGAATCTACGAAGGCACCAACGAAATCAACCGCCTGCTCGCCGTGGACATGCTGCTCAAGCGCGCCCTCAAAGGCCGCATAGACATCACCGGCCCCGCCTGGGCCGTCCAAAAGGAGCTGGCTTCCATGCCTTCCATGGACAAACCCGAAGGGCCCTACGGCGAAGAGCTCAAGGCCGTTCGCGATTTCAAAAAGGCCATCCTCATGACAGCCGGCGCCGCCGCTAAACTCCAAATGGAAGGTCAACTCAACTTAGAAGAAGAGCAGGAAATCATCATGAATGTAGCCGATATGATGCTCGACACCTTCCTCGCCGAATCACTGCTGCTGCGCACCATGAAGCTGGCCGGCATGGAGCAAAAGCCCGCCCCTCAGGAAGTCTATGACGCCATGCTGCGCGTCTTCCTGCACGATGCCACAGCCCGCATCACCGCCAACGGCCGCAGCGCCCTGGCCTCCTTCGCCGAAGGCGACCTGCTGCGCGTCATGCTCATGGGGCTGAAGCGATACACCAAGTACCCGCCGGCCAAAGTCAACAAACTGCGCCGGCTGGTGGCTGATTATGCCATTGAGCAGGGGAAGTATCCGTTGTGATGAAACTCTTTTGCGCGGGCTGAAGCCCGCGGTACTTTTGGGCGGGCTGAAGCCCGCCCAACTGAGCCCGCCCAACTAATCCGCTATAACGCCCCACTTTTCCAAAACCGGGCAAGAGGTATAAGGCGGGTCTATGGAGATATAGGTGTTGCGCACCGTTTTCTCTATCCACTCGTTGAGATAGCGCGCCTGTTTCTCCTGTATGGTAGCCGCCTTGATGCGGGCGTAGTCGGTCTCCAGACTGGCTACGTGGGGAGCTGTGCGCGATTCCAGCTTGATGATATGTACCAGAGTCTCACCGGAGGCATTGCGGAAACGGAAGGGGTTGGTAATTTCGCCGGTTTCCAGGGTATCTATGGCGAAATACACATCCGGGTCTAAGTCGGCAATTTCAAAGAAAGTATTGCCTGTTCGGGGATTGACCATGCGGCCGTCGTTGTAAAAGCTCTGTACCTCATCCGTACCAAAGCGCTTGACGGCTTCTGAGAAGGTAATCGAATCCATGAGGATGAGCTGACGGACGCTGTCTAACAACTGTTCTGCTCTGACGATATCCTCTTCCTGTATCTCCGGCCGGATGAGAATGTGGCGGGTGTGGATGGTGTTGCCCTTGCGCCCCAGCAATTGGATGATGTGAAAACCAAACTCCGTCTCAATCACTTTGGAGACTTCGCCCACATCCAATTTATAGGCCGCAGCTTCGAACTCGGGAACGAAGCTGCCCCTTTTGGTCCAGCTCAGGTCGCCACCAAGGCGGCCTGAAGCAAAATCGTCGGAGTACTTCTTGGCCAGTTCTGCAAAATCTTCGCCACCGGCTACAATCCTGCGGCGCAGTTCTTCGAGGCGCTCGCGGGCTTCCTGCTTGCGCTCGGGGCTGACTTCCGGTTTGACGGCCAACTCAGCCAGTTCTACTTCGGAGTTGAAATACGGAAGGCTGTCTTTGGGGATGCGCTCAAAAAATTCCTTGACTTCCGAAGGCGTAACGGTGATGCCCTGCAAAATCTCGTTCTTCATGCGCTCGGCCAGCAGTTGGTCTTTGAGGTCCACGCGAAACTGCGCCTTGACTTCGTCCACGCTCTGCCCGTAGTAGGCTTCAAACTGGGCGTAGTCGTTGTTCATGTAAGCCAATATTTGATCAATACGGGCATTCAACTGGGCTTCTACCTCTTCATCGCTAACCTCTATGCTGTCCAATTTTGCCTGGTTGATCAGCAACTTCTGCGTGAGGATGTTGTCGAGAATATAGCAACGCGCATCCGGCGGCAGGCCTTGTTGCTGCTGCGATTTGATGAGGTTGTACTGGTCCTCCAGGTCGGAAAGCAACACCAACTCACCCCCTACGGAGGCGATGATGTCGTCCAACAATTCCGTCTGAGCAGTCAGGCTGCTTCCCGGAGTGAGAAAAAAAAGCCCCAAAGCAAGAAGCTTCAGGCCTATGCTCATGCGTAAATTCATTCTATAAAAATTTTCACTTCCTTATCGCGCAAAGCCTTTTCGTACATCTCTTCCTCGAGCTTTCGAAGGAGGGCTGTTTTGCGACGGTGAAGTATGAGTTCCCTGATTTGATCCTTGACGTAATTCAGAGGGGCGGGCTCTCCTTTTTTCAGCTTTTCCAGACGATAAAAGTAGTAGTGCATGCCCCCCTTTTCCTTGTGGAAACGGGCCTGGCTGAGGAAGTCATTTGCCGAAAGGCTTAAAGCTCCCCAGGATTTCACCAAATCGGCCGGAGCATACCAACTGCTGTCTTTCAACAGGTAAGAAGGCGAATACTCTTCGCAATAAGCCAGGATGGCATCGTAATTGGCTTCCGGCTGTTTCCACAACTTCTCAAACTCCTCTTTGCGATTGGGAGCATCTTCCGGCAGCACAATCAGGTAAGCGCGCAGCAAATCCGTTTTCAGGGGATAATTTTCCTCCTTATTTCGGTAGTAATCCTCCAATTGCTTGCGCGTTACCACCGTATCTAACTCGGAGGCAATGAGCAGGCGTTCAAAATTATCCCTCAACAAAGAGGCCCTGTAATCTTCGACCAATTTGTCAATGTCCAGATCGCGGGGCCGGTTGCGCTCCGCTTCCTGCAAAACCACCATATCGCGTACCCAGTGCTCCACAAAGGAGTTGATGATGAGCGAGCTGTCTTCGCCGGACATTTGCGTGGGGATCATGCCTTCGAGATCGCTCATGTAAAGAGCGTGATCACCTACACGGGCGAGCAATTTCCCCTTCTCCTCGTCGGGCGTTTGGCGACAGCCCCAAAGGCCTGCCAGCAAAGCCAGGAGGAAAATCCACTTATTCGTTTTGCAGCGCTTATTCATCTTGTCTTACTCCTTAATCAGGCTGTCGAGCACCTCGCGATTGATCTTTACCGGATATTTCTCTTCCAGGCTCTTCACCCATTTGCGCTCCAGATAATCCTGGTAATCGGCAATGACAAAGCCGCGGGATTCTTCCAGTGTTTTGGGTTGGGAAGGCAGGATTTCCTCAATTTTGTAGAAAGCAGCCGTGCCTTCTTTTTGGTTGATTTCCGAATCCGACAAAGCCCCCGGCTTCCATTCCATGGTCATCAACACGCGGTTATGCCCCTTTTCAAACAACTTCTCGGTGCGCTCCACAAGGGGCGTATCCGGATCTGTGTTGAACTTTTTCAGCACCTTCTCCGGCGTTTTTTTGGCGATGTACTTGCGTATCTTTTTCAACTGTTTGGCATCGGTAGTGTGTACGACGTAAATGCTCACTCGGGCGCGTTCATTCCAGCGATAGCGGCCTTTGATGGTTTCGTAGTAAGCCATCAGGCCGGCTGTATCTTTGGGTGCTACGTCCCAGACTTCGCGTTTGGTCACTTCAAAGAGCAAAATGCCCTCTTCGTACTCCCGCATCAGATGGCGGAAATCGGGATACTTCTCTGCCAAATGGCGCTCTTCGTACTCCAGCACCTTGCGTTTGACAAACTCCTTGTACAAGCGCTCCACACCCTCTTTCACGCTCACCGAACGCCCCATGCGGATGCGCTCGCGGGTGGACTTGGCGAGAAAATCCGTAAAGTCGCCCAGCGTTACCAGGAAGTCATCACCCAGGGAAAAAAGCGGCTCCTGGGAGCGTTCCTTCGGCGCCTTCCACTTGTAGCTCAGGAAGTTCTCATTTAAAGTGTCGGCAAAGTTCTCCAGGGTTGTATTGAATTCCTTGAAGTTGGATTCCTTTTTGATGCGCGCGACTAAGGCGTCCTGAGCCTGTTCAAAACGCGGGTCTTTCTTGATCTGCTTGAGGATGCGCGCACGCTCATCGGCATAAGGGCCCAAATCGCGTTTGCTGATGCGCTTGACGATATGCCAGCCCACCGAAGTCTCAAAAGGCTTGGAGTACTCGCCGTCTTTTTGCAGGGCAAAAGCGGCGTCTTCAAAGCTCTTCTCATAGCGGTTGATGCCAAAGAAGCCAATATAGCCCCCACGCGAAGCCGAGAGCTTGTCTTCAGAGTACTTCTTGGCCAGTTCTTCAAAACTGGCGCCTTGCTGCAACTGCTGGTAAATGGAATCTATGATGGCCTTGGGGTCCTTATCCTCGCCTTTTTTGGGCTTGCGAATGAGGATGTGCGCCGCCTCGATTTCGCCCCGCGCAGGCCGGCGGTCGTGTACCACGAGAATGTGATAGCCCATGGCCGTGCGTATGGGTTCGGAGACTTCGCCTTTCGGCAAATGATAGGCCGCCGTTTCCAGATTGTAAAGGCCTTTGGGAAACATGGCCGTCACATAGCCTATATGCCCCTCATTGCGGGAAACGGCCTTGTCTTCCGAATAGCGCCTGGCCACCTCGCTGAAAGATTTGCCTTCGAGCAACTCCTTGCGAGCCTGCATGGCGCGCTCATAAGCGCGTTTTTCGACCTCCTCGCCGGCATTGGGCCCAACGCGAATGAGGATATGGCTGATGTCCACATCCTGCTTCTTGCGGTCATAAACTTCACGCACCAATTTCTCCGTAACCTCGCGATCAATGAGATAGGAATCGGCCAACTGGCGGCGATAGCCTTCCAGTTCCTGCTGCAAAGCCTTGATCGTATCCAATTTCAATTCGCGGGCGCGCTCTACCTTCAGCTTGAATTTGGTGTACAGGCGCAAGTACTCATTCAGCGACTTGCTCGAATAATCGGCCTTGTCTGCATTCGACTTCTCATAGATATAGACGAATTCAGAAACCCTCACGGGGTGATTGTTAACGGTAAACAATACGGGATCGTCCTCTTTTTCAGTCTGTGCATGGAGCGTCAAAGCAGTCAGACTCAACGCCAAAAAGAGGGAAACAAAAATAAATGGCCTCATGGCTTACAGTGTTTTATGTACTAACTATTGTTTGGTGTCTTAAGAAAATACCTGTGCGAAAACGCAGGCCGTCTCGGGGCAATGGGAGTCCCGCCTCTGCATAAACGCGGCAAAGTTACTAAATTAGCGCGTGTTTATTCCGGAGCTCATAAAAGAAACTACAAGCGAGTGGACCGCATGGCTCATCTCACTGACCGCCTGGGGCATGAGTTGGGTCTTTTGGTTCCGCCCCTTCGGCAATCTGAAGGCCAACCGCAGCCTGAGCCTGCTGCTCTGGTTGTTCAGCCTCTCCTTATTGCGTGATGTGTTGATGATGCTAAATGTGTTTCTGGAGCATCCGCAGTGGTTCTTTTTCCCCATTTGGTTTACCTGGGCACTGGGGCCCTTGTATTTTTTCTTTGTCAAGTTTACGCTGTATCCGGCTTATGAGTGGCATCGCACCGATCTGAAGCACGCTTTTTTCCCCTTGCTCCAAATCGGGCTTTACGCCATCCTCTTCTTTGTGCAGTACAAGCCGGAGTCCTGGTTTTACACACAGGTTTACAAAACGCTGGAGGGCAGTTTTTTTGTATGCTCTTTCCTGCTCTATCTCGCCATGAGTTGGCGATACATCAGATTCCGCGAAGCAGTTTTACAACATCGCAAGCACTACCCCTGGCAAATGGCCAAAGTGCGTTGGCTCAAGCGACACACCCTGGTCTTTTTTTTCCTCGCGGCCTTCAACAGTTTCTTCCTCATTCTCGACTTCTCCATGTTCAAACTCTTTGGCCGCAGCCTGCGGGTGTGGAGTATTTATCCCTATCTCACCCACTACTCCTTCGCCCTCATGGCCCTTTGGGTGATCAACATTGGCTGGCAACTCCTGCGCCGAAGCTATGTGCGACCGCTTTTACAGCAAGACAAAAACCAAACTGCCGAAGACATCCTCTTCCGCCAGGGCTGTCTCTTTGACCCCGATTTTCGCCTGAGCCTCTTGCCCCCGCGGCTCCAACCGGCCTCCCAAAAGAGCGAAAGAGAAACCTTAGAACAAGCCCGCTGCACTTTCGTCCAAAAGCAATGGGAAGAAAAAAACACAGAAAATGCCCCTCCCCATTTC
>WGBN01000082.1 GCA_015494245.1 Saprospiraceae bacterium
ATGAAAGACCCTCCGACGGTTACGCGCATCATTGATCTGCTGGGGGAGAAAAAGCTCCTGGAGCGCAGAGCCGATGCCCGCGACCGCCGCCGGTTTCGCATTTTTTTGACGCGGGCGGGTCGCAGGAAGTACGAGCAGGTCTATCCGCTCATTCGCGCATTTCGCGAAAGCGCTTTTAAGGGCCTTTCGGCAAATGAGCGCAAGACGCTGACGGAGCTTATGCAACGCATACAGGAAAACCTCAAAACATAATTGCCATGCATTATCATCGCCTTGGAAAACTGCCGCCCAAACGGCACATTCAATTTCGCAAGCCCGACGGCAGCCTCTACCAGGAAGAGGTGTTTTCGACCGAGGGCTTTAGCGACATTTACTCGATTTTGTACCACATCAATCCGCCCACGCGCATTGTGCAGGTGGGCGAGCCGGTTTCCGTGGCGCCGAAGGTGAAGTACGACAAGCAGCTCAAGCCGCGCCGTATGAGAACCTTCAAGGCCACGCCTGCAGATGACTATCTCAAAAGCCGCCGCCCTCTCCTGGTGAACACCGACTGCCAAATCAGTGTTGCTGCACCCCGCAGCAGCATGGACGATTACTTCTTCAAAAACGCCGATGCCGATGAGATGATTTTTGTGCACCAAGGCAAGGGTGTTTTGACGAGCATGTACGGCCTTTTGCCTTTCGGCAAAGGCGATTATCTCATCATCCCGCGCGGCACGCCCTATCAACTGAGTTTTGAAGACAGCGACAACCGACTGCTGATTGTGGAGAGCCACGGCCCCATCCGCACGCCGCGGCGCTACCGCAATGAATTCGGCCAACTGCTGGAGCACTCGCCCTTCTACGAGCGCGACATCCGCAAGCCCATGGAATTGGAAACCCATGACGAGCAGGGGAAATTCAGGGTGTACATCAAAAAACAGGACATGTTGTACCCCTACGATTACTTGGACCATCCCTTTGATGTCGTGGGTTGGGACGGCTATCTCTATCCCTATGCCTTTTCCATTTACGACTTTGAGCCTCTGACGGGGCGCATCCATCAGCCGCCGCCCGTTCATCAGACCTTTCAGGCGCCGGGCTTTGTGGTTTGCTCTTTTGTGCCCCGCTTGTACGACTACCATCCGCTGGCCATCCCTGCGCCCTACAACCACAGCAACATAGACTCCGATGAGGTGCTGTACTATGTGGAAGGAGAATTCATGAGCCGCAATGATGTGGAAGCCGGCATGATTACCCTGCACCCCGCCGGCATCCCGCACGGGCCGCATCCGGGTGCCATGGAGCGCAGCGTAGGGCAAAAAGAAACCCGCGAGCTGGCCGTCATGGTTGACACCTTCAAGCCCCTGCAACTGACTGAAGATGCCATCGGCATGGAAGACGAAGACTACTACCTGAGTTGGTTGGAATGAGCGTAAAGACAGGCCATTTTGAAACCGAAAAGTTTTTAAAAAACCACATTAAAAAGAAAGAATCATGCAAACGACTGCAGAAAAACAAACCATCTATGAGCCCGGGGTATTCCCCATTAAGGGCACCGATCACATCGAATTTTACGTGGGCAATGCCAAGCAGGCTGCCCATTATTACCAGGCAGCCTGGGGCTATGAGCTCGTGGCCTATCGCGGCCCCGAAACGGGCGATCGCGAAAAGGTCTCCTATGTCTTGCAGCAGGGCAAAATACGCCTGGTGCTGACGGCTGCCATGCGCTCTGATCACGAGGTTGCCGGACATGTATATCGCCATGGCGACGGCGTGAAGTCCATCGCCTTCTGGGTGGATGATGCCGAAAAGGCTTATCGCACGGCCCTTGCCCGGGGTGCAGAATCGGCTTTTGAGCCCGTGGAGCGGAGCGATGAGCATGGCAGGGTCAAGCTGGCCGCCATCAAAACCTATGGAGAGACCATCCACACCTTTGTAGAGCGCAATGAATACGAAGGCGTATTCCTGCCGGGTTTTGAGCCGCGCAAGAGCGTTTATCCGGTGAAGCCCGTCGGCTTGAAAGTCGTGGACCACTGCGTCGGCAATGTGGGCTGGGGCGAGATGAATACCTGGGCCAAATTTTACGAAGATGTCCTCAGCTTCAAAACGCTGATCACCTTTGACGACAAGGACATCTCCACCGAATACACGGCCCTGATGAGCAAAGTGATGACCAACGACAACGGCTACATCAAATTCCCCATCAACGAGCCGGCCGAGGGCAGGAAGAAATCCCAAATCGAAGAGTACTTAGAGTTTTACAATGGCCCGGGCGTACAGCACATCGCCGTCTTGACCGATGACATCATCTCCACCATCCGGCAACTGCGCGCCAATGGAGTGGATTTCCTCTATGTGCCCGATACCTATTACGATACGCTCGAAGAGCGCGTAGGCCAAATTGACGAAGATGTCGAAGTGCTCAAGGAACTGAACATCCTCGTAGATCGCGATGATACCGGCTACCTGCTGCAGCTCTTCAGCAAGCCGGTGGAAGACCGGCCTACGCTCTTTTACGAGATCATCCAACGCAAAGGAGCCCGCTCCTTTGGCAAGGGCAACTTCCAGGCCCTGTTTGAATCCATAGAACGCGAACAGGCGCTGAGAGGGACGCTTTAAAGGTAATGAGCGAGGGGCGCCGCAAGGCGCTCCTCTGCTGTTTTGGATGTCAGCGGGCTAAAGCCCGCTGAGCGTGCAGGCGGGCTTAAGCCCGCCCCACCGCAAATTCATCCACCTCCCGCTTCTCCGTAGAGAAATTGATGCCCAGGGCGATGAGCTTTTTACCCGAAGAGCGGTACCTGTCGAGATAGCCTCTTTCTTTGATTTGCCTTAGGGCTTCCTCGGCGGATTGGTCTATTTTAAATTCCATGGCATAGACCTTATCGTCCAATTCCACCAGCACATCGGCCCGGCCGCGGGCGGTATTCACTTCGCTGTGGATGTCTATGCCGATGTAGTCGAAGAAGATGTGAATGAGCAGGTGATAGACGCGTTCTTTGTCTTCGTACAACTGATGGGGAATGTTGTAGAGGATTTTATTCAGGGTATCTTTGAGTAGCTCAAAGTTTTCCGTTTGCAGGGCGCGGCGGGCATCCTGGACGGGCTTGCTTCCCAGGCCCGG
>WGBN01000083.1 GCA_015494245.1 Saprospiraceae bacterium
AGCTCTTCTCCTGCTTCTGTGCAGCGTTTGATATGCAACACTTCTTCGGCAGGATTGGGCCATATCCGGTAGCATTGGGCGGGAGTTTCGCTTTCTTCTGTGCTTGTGGCGGGCTGGAAAACGTCTTCAAAGACTTGGGCATAGGTGTAGGCGCCGTTGCAGCTCTCCAGGGCATCCCAGTTGATGGACCAGCACATCATGCCGCCGAGATCGGGATAGCCGCCGGCCTGGAGCAGGGTATAGGCGCCGGGTTGCAGCCCCTGTCCGGTGAGGTAAAAGATGGCGTCTTTGAGCTCTTCGGGCGGGAGATAACCGCCGCCTGCCGCATCTTCGCAGGCCGGCAATCCGACCGCTATTTTATTTGCCGGAAGGCCCTGAAAAACGCCTCCCGCTGTGAAAAAACCCTGAATGACCGCCTCCGTCTGCGAGATGACAAAGTCGGCTGTGCCCTGTTCGTAAATGCCGCCGTCTATGCCGTACATGCTGCCGCTGTTGTAGAGCTGGACCTGCAACAGATCTATGGAGTCTCGCAAGGCGTGAATGAGCGGGAGGTAGGCCCCCCATACGCCATTGTAGGCCGACTGCCCGCCTTGTACGTAAGCCGTCTCCGGAGCAAAGGTGAGTATCATCTTTCGTCCCATGACATAACGATACTCTTCCATAATTATTTGCAAAGCCTGTGTGAGCAGAATGACGGGCTGATCAACGGGATTCGAGATGGTGCCGCCGGAAAGGGTGAGCGAAGCGCCTTCGAGGTCAATGTCCAGGCCATCGAAATCGTATTCGTAGAGGATGTCGGCCAGGCTGGCGGCGAAAACGTTTCTTTCCGTAGTGTCGTTTAGGGTGATGGGGGCCGTCGCGCCGCCTACGCTCAACAATACTTTTTTGCCGGCGTCCTGCGCTGCGTGCACCTGATCGAGAAACTCCTGCGAACTCATGCCCGAGGGCGTGAAATCCATCTGGTAATCCGTGCCGTTGACGGGCAGTGCAAAGGCCATGACGAGGTAGTCGTAGCGATCGTCGGCCTGTTCCAAAGTGAGAAAGGGCGTGCTGGCACTCTGCCAGTTTTTGAGATAACCGACGAGATGAGGCTGGGCCTGGGTAGGGAAGAACCCTGCAAAGCTAAGCAGCAGTAAAACGTAAATGCGGGTCTTTCTGTTCATAGGCAGCAAAGATAGGGCTTGGTTTTAAAATGGCATACATAGTATCATCTGATAAGCCCGATTCCTTTCGTTGGGATATTCTCCATTCACCTCATTTTTATTATTTTATGCATTTCTCTCGCACCATCAAATCGGATTTCCACAAAATATATGCCTGCGGCCAGATGGGAAACATCAATCATTTTGATGGGTGGCGGGGCTTTCCATGTAGCCAGTATTTGTCCATCCATATTCATCAACTTGATCAACTCTGCCCTGTTCTTTGTTTTTATTTGCAGTACATCCTTTGTCGGATTCGGGAATATCCGGCATAAAGCTTTCTCTGCTTCTGCTGCGTTTGCTTCTCCCACACTCGTTATCGGGCAAGGCCCTTCCATGCATCCGTTCCGGTCCACCTTGGTTACCCATGCCCAGGCTTTATTGCCCACCCCCAGGATTTCTTCTTTAAAGCCCCCTGCAGCTACGATGCTTCCGGAGGGAAGCACAGCCACACCGCCATATCGGTGGTAATATGTATGATTTTCCATCGGAACGGTATCGCAGCGCATCCAGAGACTATCTCCTTGTTCGGTCACTTTGTATAAACAGCCCGGTGTATAAAAATAATAATCGTTGGTGAGCAAGGGGTTAAACGGTTCCGGCATGACCCATGTACCTGCTCCCACCCAGTTCCCATCCGGCGTAGGCCGGAGGTCTGTCATTTCATTGGCATCCCAATAGCTCTCAGCCACCTGTCGCTCCCAGAGGAGATTAAACTGGCTGTCCCGTTTCACAAACGTTGGTGCAGCCCCCCAGTTCGATTGGTTAAACACTTCGAAATTGCGGGTAGCATAAATCCAACCGCCGTCAGCAGTGCGATGAAGGCCTTTCACCCTGTTCCCCTCACAGGGCTCACTTTGCCACTCCCATTTCACTTCTCCCAGACTGTCAATGGCAAAAATCCAATTTGACCCGCACTTTAGCAGAGAAGGCAGTTCGACAAACTCGTCGGTCTCTTTTGAGCTGCCTAAAATAATGGTATTTTCGTCTTCCTGCCAGATGCTGCTTACCGTCTCTGATTTTGAATATTCTCCGTAAAAATTTTCCCACAGTACTTCACCTGTATCATTAATTTTTACAAGCTGGATATCGTTAATTCCATTTTGCAACTGGGCAGAGGTGGAAATTAAATAACCGTCAGATACTTCTAACATTTGCCGAGGCTGTAGAGTCAGTATATCAGGAGGTTCAAAATATTCTTTAAAGAATTCGACATCACCGTTTACATCCAACTTATAAATAAAATAACTCTCCCTGTTGAAAAGTTTGCCTGCCAAAAGGTAGCCTCCATCCGATGTAGAAATAAAAGGATAACCTTGGTTAAATGCGAACTGCCCGTCCATTGTGTCTAAATGTAGCCGGTAGTCCAGTATTACCCCGTTTGTATCCATTTTTACAAATAATGCACCCCATTGGTTGGTGGTGGTATCCTTCGTAGTGCCGGCGATAATTAAAGTATCGCCCTTTAGTACCATATTGTGGAAATTGGCAGCTATGCCAAAATCAAACCACTTGGAAAATCCCGGCTGCCCGGCAGTTGTAGTGAGCAGAAAAAGACAAAATGCAGCGATGAAAAATAATCTCATGGCAGTAAAAATTGATATCCCGGCACTGCATTTTACTCGCAACTCCGGGGTCTTGTTTGTTATTTTTGAAGCACGACTCTGCCGCTCCATGCGGGCACAAGAGAATAAAGGACGCAATACACCTGCTAAAACAAAGTTACGGTTTTATTTAATTTTTGTAATATTTTAGCAGATTTGTTTTAACCTGTCCCCAAAATACGCGGATTTGCCCGGATGGAGTTCTCGAGTTGGCAGAAGCGGTTGATATGGGGAAATAGGGGACATTGTGATGCGCGTGTGATGAGCGTGACACATACAGCTTGATCATGCTTGAGTACGGGCTCAAGGTCGAAGCAGTCGGCTGAGCATAGCCGAACTCCGGTGAGTAGGCCTCCCGCTTCCCCGACCCCTAAAGGGGCGCCCTTTGGCTTTCGCTGAGGGAGCCCTCCCGCCTCCTGTGGAAAATGGACTATCAAGTTGAGCTGGTTAAAAAATCCGCGGAAACCCGCGTCATCCGCGTCATCCGTGTTCTATCATGTCCCTATTGAGCACCGGAGTTCGGCTATGCTCACCCACCGGCAGGCAGGCACCCCGACTCCTTTCATTAGGCGGATCATTCTCCATTCTCCATAATGCCCATTGTCCCCGAAATTTCTTTATCATTGCAGCGACAAACCAAACGAGTCTCTGTATGAGTAAGGGCAAGAAAAAAAAGGTCGCTGCCAAAGTGCGTCACCGCAAAAAACTTGTCAAGCCGCGCCGGCAGGAAGCACGGGTCTTTGAGCCTCCCCGCGACAAGCCCGTTTATCGCAAAGCCTTTTGGGGCCTGAGCGGGTTTATCGCGCTGTTGATGATGTTGCTGTCGCTGGGCAGCGGCATCAATGAAGACGACAAGTATCAGGTGGATTATTCCGAGAAACTGGTCTCCTGGTACACCACTTTTGGGAAGGACGATGCCGCCCTGCAGGTGGAGAAGGGCAACATGCACTACTACGGAGGCTTCTTTGATTTGGTTACGGGCCTGGCCAATCACGCTTTGGGATTTACTCCGAAGCAGGAGGCCTATCACAATTTGCGGCACCTTTTTATTGCTCTGCTTGGCTTTTTGGGACTGCTCTTCACGGCTCTGCTGGGGCGCGAAATGGGAGGCTGGCGGCTCGGCATCATCATTTTGTCGCTGGGCTTTTTGTCGCCCCGCTATCTGGGCCATTCGCTGATGAATCCCAAGGACATTCCCTTTGCGGCGGGGGTGGCCATGGCGCTGTACTTCCTGCTGCGCTGGCTGCGGCAGATGCCCAAGCCGGATTGGCGTACCCTGCTCGGTTTGGCGGGAGGCATAGGTCTGGCCTTTGGCGTGCGGGCCGGTGGTTTGATACTCTTTGGTTATGTGGGCTTGTTTGCTCTGCTGGAGTTTGTGCGCCGCTATGGGGTTTCGGCTTTGTGGCAGCGCAAAGAGCTTACAGGGAAGTACATACTATATGGTGTAGGCGTTTTGCTGGGGGGCTTTGTGCTGGGTCTTTTGTTTTGGCCCTATGGCATGCAATCGCCCATTGCGCATACGCGGGAGGCTCTTTCGGCTTTCGCCAAATTCGGTACTCAGATCAGGGTGTTGTTTGAGGGCAAGAGCGTGATGTCGGATGATCTGCCCTGGTATTACCCGCTCTCCTGGATTTATCGAAGCATCCCCATGTCGGTATTTATCGGTTTTGTGGCGGGTTTGGTCTTGCTTCCCCGCTTGTGGAAGCGATACGACCCTATGGGACTGGGGCTGGCTTTGTTTGCTTTTGCCTTTCCTCTGGTGTATGTCATAGCCAAGGACTCCGTTTTGTACGACGGCTGGCGGCATTTGATTTTTGTGTATCCGGGCATGTTGGTGTTTGCCGGCACTGCCTGGCTGTATTTGATAGACCGCTTTCGCGAAAAACTGCAAATGCGCTATGCGCTGCTCGGCATCTTTGCCCTTTCACTGCTCGAACCGGCCTGGTTCATAGCCCGCAATTACCACTATCCCTACGTCTATTTCAACCCTCTGGCCGGAGGCATCAGCCATGCTTTCGGGCGCTATGAAACCGACTACTGGGGCGTGAGCGTGCGCCAGGCCGTGGAGGAGATGGAAAAGCGCTCTTTGATTCCGGCAGCAGGGGAGAAGCCCCTCGAAGTGGTGAGCAGCTTTTGGTACAATGCCTCGCTTTACCTGCGCAAGTACGGCGACAGGGTGCATACCGATTACGTGCGCTACAACGACCGCTTTTCCAAATCCTGGGATTACGGCATCTTTCCCTCGCGCTATTTGCGCGGGCCGCATCTGCTCTCGGGCAACTGGCCGAGCTCGCGTTCCATAGCTACGGTGAATGCTCAGGGCGTGCCGCTGACAGCCATTTACAAGGCCGGCGGAGAGGACGTCTTCCGGGCTGCTCAAGCCGTCAAAAGCAAAGACTGGGCTACGGCCATCCCTCTGCTCCAGGAAGAAGTCAAAGCCCATCCCGACAACGAATGGGCCTGGCAAAGCCTGGCCATGGCTTACCTGAACAGCTCGCAGCCTCCAAAAGCCAAAGAAGCTGCCGAAGAATTGCTGAAAGTGGCCCCCGATAACCTCAACGGCCTCTACTTCCTCAGCCTGGCCGAGCTGAACACCAACGACCTGCCCTCAGCAGAGAAGCACCTGCTTCGCGCCATCGAAGTGGACCCCGAGTATGCCATGGCCTACTTCTACCTCGCCATCATTCACAACCAAACCGGCGACACAAACCGGGCTTTGGACGAAGTCCTGAAGAGCATCAAATACAACCCGAAATTCCCCAATGCTTACGAACTGGCCGCTCAGATTTACGAGAAGATGGGCGATTCCCAGACGGCAGCCAGATACCGCAAAGCAGCGCAGGGAGGCCGGTAGCCAACAGCACAGAAAGACAAGTCTCTTATGAAAGATAAACTGAAAGACCTCCAAAAACGCCGCGAAGCTGCCCTGCAGGGCGGGGGAGAGGAGCGCATCAAAAAGCAACACGAAAAGGGCAAACTCACGGCCCGCGAGCGCATCCATTTCCTGCTCGATGAAGGCTCCTTCGAAGAAATCGGCATGTTTGTAAAACACCGCTCCCATGACTTCGGCATGGAAAAGCAGCGCATCCCCGGCGATGGCGTCATCACGGGTTACGGTACGATAGACGGGCGCCTGGTCTATGTGTATTCTCAGGACTTTACGGTCTTTGGGGGCTCCCTTTCGGAAACCCATGCCGAGAAAATCTGTAAGATCATGGATATGGCCGTGGAAAACGGCGCTCCCATCATCGGTTTGAACGACTCGGGCGGTGCACGCATCCAGGAGGGCGTCAATTCGCTCGGCGGCTATGCGGAGATCTTCTATCGCAATGTGCAGACCTCCGGTGTCGTGCCACAGCTGTCGGTTATCATGGGGCCCTGTGCAGGTGGAGCTGTCTATTCGCCTGCCATGACGGACTTCATCATGATGGTGGAGCACACCTCTTATATGTTTGTTACCGGCCCCAATGTGGTCAAGACCGTTACCAACGAAGAAGTTACCTCCGAAGAGCTGGGCGGCGCCTTTACCCATGCTTCCAAATCCGGCGTCAGCCAGCTGACGGCCTCCAACGACCTGGAGGCTTTGCAAAAAATGCGCAAGCTGTTGAGCTACCTGCCCCAAAACTGGCGGGAAAAGCCCCCGGCTCTGCCCTACGAGCCGGATGAAGAATGGCGGGATGCGCTGACCGGCATCATTCCGCCCGGCGCTCATCAGCCTTATGACATGAAAGACATCATCCGCGAGTTGGTGGATACAGACAGTTTTTTTGAAATACACGAAAATTTTGCCGAAAACATCGTCGTGGGCTTCGCCCGCCTGGCCGGCAGAAGCATTGGCGTCGTGGGCAATCAGCCCATGATTCTGGCCGGTGTGCTGGATGTCAACGCCTCCCGCAAGGCCGCCCGCTTCGTGCGCTTTTGCGATGCCTTCAACATCCCTCTGCTGGTACTGGAAGATGTGCCGGGCTTCCTGCCGGGAACGGACCAGGAGTGGAACGGCATCATCT
>WGBN01000084.1 GCA_015494245.1 Saprospiraceae bacterium
CAATCCGCGTCATCCGCGTTCTATTAAAGCCTAAGTAGCCAATAGAACGCGAATGACGCGGGTGCGGCGGATTTTCGCGGATCAAACCGGTTTAACTTGATAGCTTGGTCTCTGATGGAGACAGGCAGCCAAAAACTTAATGAACCATTATTCCAAAGTATCGCACTCATACAGAACGTGATGCTCCCCACGAGCTTTTTGCATGGGGGCGCCGCCTTTCTTGGCCTCCATCATCTTTTGGATCAGGCGGGCTCGTTCTTTTTGGATCCAGGCTCGCATTTCGGCATCTTTTTCCCTGTCGAAGAACAGGATGCCGTCCACCCAGGTTTTTTGAGCTACGGCATAGATGGAAAGCGGCTCGTCGTTCCACAGCACCAAATCGGCATCCTTGCCCACTTTGATGCTGCCGGTGCGATTGTCTATGTGCAGCAATTTGGCGGGATTGAGGGTTACGAACTTCAGGGCTTCTTCTTCGGGCACGCCGCCGTACTTCACGGCTTTGGCGGCTTCCTGATTGAGGCGCCGTCCCATTTCGGCATCGTCGGAATTGTAGGCGACGACGAGCTTGTGCTCATACATGATGGCTCCGTTGTAGGGTATGGCGTCTATGACTTCGTATTTGTACGTCCACCAATCGGAGAAAGTGGAGGCTCCGGCTCCGTGCTTGCGCATTTTTTCGGCCACTTTATAGCCTTCAAGTATATGCGTAAAAGTGTTGACGTGGAAGCCATGACGTTCAGCCACGCGCATCAGCATAACGATTTCGCTTTGGCGATAGGAGTGACAGGTGATAAAGCGTTTGCCCTGTAAAACTTCCAAGAGCGCTTCCAGTTCCAGGTCTGTGCGATAGGGTTTTCCGGAGGCTTTTTTGCGGGCATACTCTTCTGCGCGGGTGAAGTAGTCTTCATAGACCTGCTCCACGCCCATACGCGTTTGCGGATAGCGAATGCGAAACTGATCGCCCCAGTTGGATTGCTTCACATTTTCACCCAGGGCAAATTTGATGAAGCCATCGGCACCCTCAAACTTCATGTCCTCGGGTGCATAGCCCCAGCGCATTTTAATCAACTGCGTCTGCCCGCCGATGGGGTTGGCCGAGCCGTGCAAGAGGTGGGAGGTCGTTACGCCCCCTGCCAATTGGCGATAGATGTTGATGTTGTCGGGATTGACCACATCGCCTATACGCACTTCTGCCGAACTCGCCTGGGTACCCTCATTGACGCCGCGGCTGATGGCTATGTGAGAGTGTTCGTCTATGATGCCGGGCGTCAGGTGCATGCCGGTGGCGTCTATGACCTGGGCATCGCCTTCCGGCAAACCCTGCCCGATGCGTGCAATTTTTCCGTTTTCGATGAGCACATCGGTATGCTCTAAGACGCCCTCTTCCTCACAGGTCCAGACCGTGGCATTGCGAATGAGGTATTTCCCCTGCTGTGGTCGTTCCGTCCAACCATAAGCCGTAAAGGGATAGATGACCGGCCCCGGGGCCGTTTCTTTTCCGGCACCTGCTTTTGAGCCGGCTTCTTCGGTTTTTTCTGCAAGTCCTTGCAAAGAGCGCCTGGGGATGGCCTCCCAGGTCCCGCGTGTACCTTCGGGTCCTTCCACATATCCGGACCAATGCTCCTCGCCGATTTGCCCGCTGAGGCGCCAATAGCCCTTGCCTTTCTCAGAAAAATTCATGCTGACGACTCCCTGACTGACTTTCAGGGAGACTTTCATCTTAGAAGAATCTGCTTGCAGGATGAAGGCCTTGTGGCTGCCGGGCTTGCCCTCCACCCAAAGGTCATAGGATTTTTCGCCTATGAGGAGCTCATAATTTCCGCTCAGATCCGGCTGCTGCAAATCGCTGTACATCACGGGTACGCCATGCACCCACATTTGGCGAATTTTGGTTCCTTCCCTGAAAATGTCGTCCGAAGCGATGAAGAAATTGGCGGTTTTGCCCCGTTCCAGGCTGCCGATGAGGTCGTACAGCCCGAGGAGGTTTGCAGGCGTATAGGTGAGTGCTTTGAGGGCATCATTTGCCGAAAGGCCCATCTTTACAGCCTTCCGCAAATGGGGCAGGAAGTCTTTCATTTGGCGAAAGCCGTGGGCAGTCAGGGCAAAGGGAATGCCTGCCTCTGCTACGCGCGCCGGATTATAGGGCGCCAACTCCCAATGTTTCATTTGTGCCAGCGAAACGCGGCGGGCATCGAAGGGATTTTCCACATCGTAGGCCTTGGGAAAATTGAGCGGCAAGACGAGCGGGAAGCCCATGGCTTTGATTTCCTCAAGGCGTTGATAAGTATCTCCATTGGAGGCGATGATATAGCTTTTGCCAAATTCTTTGGCGATACGCCCTGCCCGCAGCACATCGTACTTATCGCCTGCGATGAACAATTGGGGCAGTTTTTGCAGCTCATTCCAGGCTTCAAGCGAGAGGTTGGTCTCCTCCCCGGCACCGCCCGCGGCATACCACTGCCCGTCGAGATAAGTCTGGCGAAGCAGGGCAATGCTGCCCATGAGCGAAGAGGGGTAATTTTGTTTGGAACTACCTTTTTGAAACGACATCACATGGGCCGCTTCGGGCTTGAGCAAAAGCTCGTGCTCGCGCTCTTTGCCGATGAGCACAAAGGCTGCGCTGCCTCTGGAAATGCCATCGGGGCGATGCACCAGGGCTGCGCCAAAACCGGCTTTCCAAAGCCCGGGGGCTTTCTTGG
>WGBN01000085.1 GCA_015494245.1 Saprospiraceae bacterium
GCCGTATATGATCACGCTCATCTGAGCCGTTTGTGCGAGCCTGAAAATGCTTTGCCGGACATGCAGGAGACCGAAGCCATTCTCAACCGCTGGCTGGCGAGAAGACGGGCTGCGGGCGATGAGCGTCCGCGCATGGTCATCTTTTGTGCCAGTGGAGGCGGGTTGAAAGCGTCTTTGATGTCGTTAGAAGCGTTGCGCTATGCAGACAGCCTTTTTGAGGGCGATTTCATGCCTCGCGTGGTGCTGATGGCAGGAGCATCGGGCGGCATGCTGGGAACAGCCTGGTACCGGGAGCTGTATTTGCAGAAGCTGGAGGGGCTGGCAGATGCCGATGTCTTGACAGACAGGAAGCAGCTCTATGCGGCAGCCGAAAACCTGATTAATCCCATTGCGACCTCTGTAGTTACTACGGACTTGTTTTTGCCGCGCCTGCCCTTTCGTTATGCCGGGCATACTTATTACAAGGACAGGGGCTATGCTTTTGAGTTGCAATTCAATGAAAATACGCATGGGGCTTTTGACAAGCCCCTCGGAGCCTATCGGGAAGCGGAGCAACAGGCACTCATTCCCTTGTTGTTTCTCTCGCCCTCCATCGTCAATGACGGACGGCGCCTGATTATTTCGGCCCAGAAAGTCTCTTACATGATGACGGCTCCCACGGCTGTCAAGGTGCCGGAGGCCTTAGATATTGATGCGGTAGATTTTCGGCGTCTCCTGGGCGGGCAGGATGCAGACCGACTGCGTTTTTCGACGGCCTTGCGGATGAATGCAACCTTTCCCTACATCCTGCCGAATGTGTCTCTGCCCACAGAACCGCAGATTGAGGTGATGGATGCCGGTTTTCGGGACAACTACGGCCTCAAGACAGCTATTCGCTTTTTGCATGTGTTTAAAGATTGGATTCAGGAGCACACTTCCGGCGTGGTGCTCATCCAGGTACAGGTGGATGACCCGGAGCGAAAAATACCCTCCAGTGCCAACACGGGGCGCATTGAGGGCATGTTCAGCCCGCTGGGGCTGGCTACGCAGATTACCCATCTGCAACGCTATGAGCACGACATGGGGCTGGGCTTCCTCTACGAATTGTATAGCCCGGAGGAGTTGAGCTTTCTCCGCTTTGCGTACCGCCCGCCCAATGGAGATGCGGATAAGGCCCCCATCTCTTTTCACCTTACCCAGCGCAACCGGCGCGACATCATCGCCAGCTTTCAACTGCCGGAGAATCAGAAGAGCTTTAAAAGGCTGCAGGAGTTGTTGGATAATTGAACGGGCTTAAAACCCGCGAAAACTTTCAGGCTGATGTAAGGAAGACCCCCGAGCCGGCCTGATTGTCGGTTGTCGGTTGGTGAAATCGGGGGAATTGGCCTTGCCCGTGACATAGTTAGAACCCCGTAGGGGTGACAATTTGGTAGCCATGGTGTAGGCGTTTTGCAAAAGCCCTGTAGGGGCGGCACCATAATTTGGTTTAGCATGATGAGCATAACAATCGTGCCCCAACTATGCTTGGGGACTCAAGCCCGCAAGGAGTTGGCTGAGCAGCGTTGAAGCCTGACACCTTGGCAGCCCTATTGTATCACCAACAAGCTTCGCGCCACTGTTTTCCCTTCGTATTGCAGCAGCAGCAGGTACGTGCCCCGGGGCATGTTGGGCAGTTGGAGTTCTTCTTCCAGCAGGGGCGTCGTTTTTTGTCCTTTTGCGGTGAAGAGCCTGCGGCCATAGGCATCGAGGAGTGAGAGGGTGAAGGAGCCATTATAGGTGTCGGCCTGTTGGATGTGCAGAAGTTGGGTTTCCCCCAGGGGGTTGGGGTAGATGCGCAGGGTTTCATTTGCCGAAAGGCTGATGGAATGGATTCCACTCGGCTGGGTGAGCACATAGGCCGGCTCGCTGTACGTGCTGGTGTCGGTGGCGCTGTAGGCTCTGATGCGGTAGTAGTAGCCGCCTGCCTCGGGGACCTGGTCGGTGTAAGTCTCTACATCGGGCCCTGTGGCGGCTATTTGGCTGTAATTGCTTTCGTCTTCGAAGGAGCGTTCGATGAGGAAGCCGTCTTCGACGAAGGAGTTGTCTTGCCATTGGAGTTTGACTTCCTGGGCGCTTTGCTCTTCGGCTGTGAGGTTGAGGGGCGGGGCCATTTGGGGGCAGGTCGCGATGTAGTTGGCGACATCTTCGCGCACGGAGGGCAGCATGGGGTAGAAGGCGTCGCCCGGGCATTCTGTATTACAGCCGTCGCGATGGCCGGAGATGTTGTTGAGGTTGAGGCCGGAGGAGCTGTGGAAAGAAAAGCCTTCGGGGTCTATGCCTTCCTGGCAGCTTTTCCAGGCGAGCAATTCGGTGAGGGTGTTGAGGGCTGCGTCGGTGGGGGTAACGTTGGTGTAGGTGCCCATGACGCATACGCCCATGGTGCCGGCATTGTGGCCGCAGAAGTGGGCGCCCTGGTAGTTGTCGGGGCGGCCTTCGTAGAGCACGCCGTTGGGGTCAATGAGCCAGTTGTAGCCGATGTCATCCCAGCCGTTGGAGTTGACGTGATAGTTCCAGATGGCGCGCACGACGGCGGCCCAGTCGTTGGCGGTATTGCTGCCTGCCGAGTGGTGGATGATCAGATGGGTAACGTTGGTAAAGACCGGAGTGGGGTCTATGGGGCAGCCTATGGCGCACCAGTCGCTACGGCCTTCGTAGGGCGGATGCGGGCAGGGGCAGTTGATTTTGAGGCTGTTGGAGGTGTTGAGGGGCGTTTCGCCGGAGGGTTTTCCGCTTTCACTTTCATTCTGGTGTCGCGTGGCACCCGGGCTGTAAAAGTGGATGAGGATGTTGGAGAGCCAGGGGCCTGCTGAGATGCCCGGTTTGATGCGGAGTTTGACCCAGCGGGTGCGCTTGTTGGCATAGAGGAGTTGGCTGACCTGATGAGGAGCAGGTTTGGTAACGTGTTCTTCGCGGTAGAGGTCAATCCATGGCTCCCAGTGGTTGGCATCGGAAGAAAAGGTAATTTGCAGAACGTTTGTCATCCCCGGAGGGCCTTGTATGTCCCATTCTACGGATACCGAAAGAAAGGGCTCCACTTTGTCTAAGGGCACTTCGATGATGCCCGGGATGTCCTGAGGGGTGAGCGGCACGACAATTTCGTCTTGGTAAGAGATGTCTTTTTCTACGGCCTGCCCCGGTATTTGAGCAGGAAGGAGCAGTAGAAAAAGGGCGGGGACGAGGAGTAGATGCTGTTTCATGAGCAAAATCATGTAAAAGTGAAGGCCTTAATTTTCTCCAAATGGAGCTATAAAGATAGGGATTTTTTTTAAGATGTGAGATATTCTCCCTCTACCTGCCGGTCTTTGAGGCCGAGAAAGCGTTCGATTTCTTTCTCAATGAAGCGGGCATAGGGCAGTCTGGTGATGCCTTTGAGCAGGGTGGTTTTGTCGCCGTCGCGCATAAGGGCCAGTACTTTGAAGGCGTAGTTGGGCCGGTTGTTGGTCGTGGAGGCCACGTACTGTTCTACATAGATTTGCTCGATGTCTTTGGGCTCCATGCTGCGGTCTTTGTTGAAGGGCGATTTGAGCGGACGGTGGGAGATGAGCAGGTCGCTTTGCGAGACGTAAATGCTGGTGGTGTTGAGCAATACCGAGAGGCAATAATAAGTGAGGCCTATGCCGACCAAAATGTGCAAGCCCATAAACAACAGCGGCATAAACCCGTTCCCCGACAACAGGATGATGGCGATGAAAAAGAGGATGAAGGCATCCCAAATCAAGGTGAAAAAGAGAATCGGTCCGACCCCCTTGTTCATTTTTTTCCAGGGAATCAGAATCTCCATGCCGAGGGCGCCCGGATAGACTTCGATGCCATCCGGTGTGCTTACGGGAAATTTTTTGTGGTTGAAGCCCGGCATTTGCCCCGCATCCAATTGAAGAACGCTCCGGCAGTTGGGGCAGATGGCGAGGCCGGCATCGAGCTTGAGGTCTGTGGCCGTCAGGGGTGTTTGGCAATTGGGGCAGATCAGTTGTTTCATCTTGTTGGGGTTTTATGGGGCGAAGATAAGGTTTTTGCTCAAGGCAAATGGGAGCCTCCCCCCATTCCCCCATTCCTCCGTATCTTTGTGCACCCAAAGAGTTGGCACAGATACGAATCATGATTGCAGATAAATTTAACGAGCTGGAGGAGCGCTTTTACCACTTGGAAGAGCAGTTGTCGGACCCCGCTGTTTTGGCGGATACGGGGCGCTATGCTGCTCTCAGCAGAGATTACAAAGAGTTGAAGCCCGTAGTTGAAGCCATCCGGACTTATAAAGAATTGGCATCCAACATGGCTACGGCAGAGGAGATGCTGGAGGAAGAAGATGAGGAGATGCGCGAAATGGCCCGTGCAGAGCTGCAGGAGTTGAAGCCCCGCCTGCAGGCCTTAGAAGAAGAGATTAAGCTTTTGCTCATTCCCAAAGACCCCCAGGATGAACGGGATGTTATCTTTGAAATCCGTGCCGGAACGGGCGGCGATGAGGCCAGCATTTTTGCCGGCGATTTGTACCGCATGTACAGCAAATACTTTGAATCGAAGGGCTGGAAAACGGATTTGATTTCTGCTCATGAAGGTACTGTGGGCGGTTATAACAAAATTGTGCTGGAAGTACACGGGCAGGATGTGTATGGCAATCTGAAGTTTGAGTCGGGCGCCCATCGCGTGCAGCGCGTGCCGAAGACCGAATCGCAGGGGCGCGTGCACACCTCGGCGGCTACCGTTGCCGTCATGCCTAAACTGGAAATGGAAGATGTGGAGATCAACAAGGCGGATCTCAAGGTAGATACCTTTCGTTCCAGCGGAGCGGGCGGGCAGCACGTCAACAAAACGGAGTCGGGTGTGCGCTTTACGCACATTCCCACGGGCATTGTGGCAGAGAGTACCGACGGGCGTTCGCAGAT
>WGBN01000086.1 GCA_015494245.1 Saprospiraceae bacterium
TCATAGAGCTATCGCAAATGTAAAACAGCTATTTGAGACGGACAAATTTTTTTAAAAAATTTTTATGTTGCATTACGCGGACTGAAGTCCGCGGTACGAAGGACGAGCTGAAGCTCGCCCAACGAGGCACACTACGCGGACTGAAGTCCGCGGTACGAAGGACGAGCTGAAGCTCGCCCAACCAGAAGCTCGCCCAACTAAAACAACACCTGCTGCCCTTCTCCCAAAGCACGCAGTTGCCGGGCACCGGCTTGCTCCTGCCCTTCTTCCGCCGGCATATCCGGTAAGAGGCGTTTGATGAGGCGCAGGCGGTAGAGGTAGTTGCCGCGCTCGGTATCGAAGAGGCCGAAATGGTCGAAGAGGTCTATGCGCAAACGGTCGTGCACATGAGCGACTTGCTGATCTTCCAGAGCAATGCCCACGTAAAGGCGATGGCTGTGGAAGGCTTCAAAAAAGAGCAAATCTCCCGTTTGCACCTGCTGGGCGAAGGGAACCAACCGCCCCCAGACCAATTGCTGATCGGCTTTGCGCGGCAAGGCGTGGCCCAGCAGGCTATAGACCAGTTGTACAAAACCGCTGCCATCTATGCCGAGATGGGTGCGGCCACCGTGTTGATAGGGAGCATTCATCAAGCGGTTTACCAGCGAACGCAAAATGGCCGGGTCTTCCTTCAAATCGCGCGGAAAAACGGCGCGGCCGCTAAACGTATAAGTATCTCCCCTCAAGCGAAAGCCCATGCCGTCAAATCCCGGCAAACGGGCACCCAGGGTAATGGGCTGAAAAAAATCGGAGGTGCGCAAAGACTCCTTCAGCTCAAAATTGAGTGCAAACTCGCGGCTGAAGCGCTCGTAATCCTCCTCCCCAATGAAATGCAATTGCGAACTGCGAACCCAACCCTCCGTGTGGTCCAAAACCGCACTCACCTTCACCCAGGCCTTGCCCTTGAAATTCAGCACCCGCACCATCTCCCCAAACAACAACTGACTGACTTGTTCCGAACGATCGGAGGACGAAGAGCGAAGGGAAACGACACTGAGCGGGCAAATGGCGTAAGGCATGATGAGCGGTTTAAGTTTGGTTTTTCTTGATTGTTTTCTTGTATTCCTCCAACAGGCGGCGCGTCAGCTTCTTGACCTGGGAGGAAAACTCCTTTTCCTGTATCCAGTTGAAATACTGGCGATTTTCATACAAGGTGCGACCCACGGGCTGACCCACAAATTTACCAAAATTAAAGACAATCTCACCTGAGCTGTCCCTGCGCAGCTTGCGCGTAACATCCACCGTTTGATGGTCGCGTATAAACTCGTGTATGGAGCGCACATCCCGCCCAAAGGGCACGGGTTTTTCCTCCCCATCGGCATCTATATAGGTGCCATCCACATAGCGCTCCAACTGGCCGTCCAACACTTTTACCGTGGCGCGCACATCTGCCAGGGCGTCATGGGCGTCTTTCAAATCTTCTCCGCAATAAAAGCGCAGGGCAGCCCGCAAAGTACGGGGCTCCAATTTATGAAAAATCGTCTGTACATCCAACAAGCGCCGCTTCTCCAAATCAAAATCTATGCCGACGCGGGCAAATTCTTCGGCCAGCATGGGCACGTCAAAGCGGTTGGAATTGTAGCCCGCCAGATCGGCATCACCGATGAAATCATACAGCTTTTTCGCTACCTGTTGAAAGGTGGGTTTGTTGCGCAAATCCGAGGGTTTGATGCCGTGCACGGCCATGGCTTCTTCCGAAATCGGAATGCCCGGATTGATCAGCATTTCCAACTCCTGCGGCTCTCGCCCATCGGCAAAATACTTGATGATCGCAATCTGCACGATGCGATCGGTCATGATGTTCAGCCCTGTACTCTCCAGGTCAAAAAAGCAAAGGTCCCGCTCTAATTTTAAATGCATCATCAGGTGTTTTATCGCTCCACAAAAGTACCAAGGCCGTGGCTAAGCCCCATCTCCCGTTTGCCGGAAGGCCCCACAAAGATAAGACAGGCTTCGACATTTTTCAGGCGCTCAACCATTTTCAGTGCATCTTCCTTCCCCATAGCCATGCAGGCAGTAGCCAGAGCATCCGCCTCGGCACAGGTTGGCGCCAAAATGGAAGCGCTCAACAAAGCGCTACGGCGGGTGTAGCCGCTGTGTGGGTCAATGGTATGCACGAATTTCTCTCCGCCCTCCTCGTAAAAATTCCGGTAGTTGCCCGAGGTCGCCAGGCCACGCATAGCCCGGGCTCCTCCCACCTCGCCCTGTGGGCCTATGGGCTTCATTTTGCCGGCGGGCCAAAGGAGGCCGCAAAGCGTATCCATGCGCAGGCGCAGCTCAAAATCCAGGGGCGAAGCCCCCTCCTCCGGCTTGTTGATGCCCACCACCCAGGGCGTTCCGCGCGGGCTGTGGCCGCTGGCAGCCACCTCGCCTCCAATCTCGACCAACCAGTTGCAAAGGCCCAGGGATGTCAGCAGGTCTCCTGTTACATCTACGCCATAGCCCTTTGCCACGGCGCTGAAATCCAGTTGCATACCGGCGACGCCCTTTTTCAACAGCGCTCCATCCAAGTTCAATTTATCCATGCCGACTAAGCTGCGCAAGGAATCTACCAGAGCGCTGTCCACCTGTTCGCCTTTGCCCTTTGGGGTATAGCCGAAGCCCCAGTAATTCACCAGGGGCATGACGGTGGGGTCAAAAAAGCCCTGCGACCAGGCATATACTTTTTGCGAAAGCAAATAATTGTTTAGAAAATGGCGGCGCAGGGGCTCCGGCTCAGCGCTGAGATCGAAGGCTTGGCCGGCTTTATTGAAGCGCGAAATCAACGAGCTGTCTATATAAGTAGAGAGGCTTAAATTTACTTCTAACAGTAAAGAATCCACCTGTGCCTGCAAATTTCGTCCCAGGCTGTCTTCGTAAGTGATGTGGTAAGTAGTGCCCATGGTGGGCCCGCTGATTTTATAAAAATCAGTTGTCAGAGTAACCTCCTCATCGCCTTTGGAAGCCGGCGACAGGCAGGACGCCAAAAACAAGGCACTCAAGAGATAGTAAAGCCGGTGCATAAGCATTCTTTTCGGGTTGGTTGGCAGTCTGCTCAAATCTTTCTACATTTCCGGTTCAAAGATAATCAAGTTGTCCGTCATGCTCAGCACATTCAGCAAAAACGTTTTGCGCCTGGCGGGGGGCACGGCTTTTGCCCAACTCCTCCCCCTGCTCGTGGCGCCGGCCCTGTCGCGGCTGTACAGCCCTGCTGAATTTGGAGCCTACTACTTTTTTTCGGCCCTGGTGGCCATGGGCAGCGTGGTGAGTACGGGGCGCTATGAGATGGCCGTCATGTTGCCGGAAAAAGAGCGTCCGGCTCTGGCGACTTTTATGGCCGGCGTCTTGCTCTCCGGTTTGGCCATGCTTTTTCTTTTTCTACTGCTGTGTTTTCCTGCCTTTCGGCAAATGCTGAACGAGCGCACGCACTTGGGTTTGTGGATGTGGCTGCTCCCCCCGGCCATCTGGCTGCAGGGCGTCTTCAACCTGCTGAGCTACTGGCACAACCGCCACCGCAGATTCAGGCTCATCGCCGCCTCGAAGTTTGTGCTGAGCGGCGTCAACGCCTTTGGTCGGCTCGGACTCGGATTTTGGCGCGGCGGCATCGGGGGGCTCATCCTCGGCACCTTTTTGGCCTGGCTGGCCGTAGTCCTGCAATTTGCAAGGAAGCTATTAAAAGCAGACTTCAGCCTGCTGCGCAACATGCGTTTGGCGGAAGCCATAGAACAAGCCCGCAAGTACAAACACTTCCCCCGGAACATGGTCATCGGTAGCCTGTTCAACAAAGGTTCATCAGAGCTGCCTGCACTTTTACTCAACTGGTTTTTCCTCCCTGGCATCGCCGGCTGGTACGGCCAGATGGCTGCCGTCACGCGCCGCCCCATACAGGTCATCGGGCGCTCTTTTGAAGAAGTTTTCCGCCAGGCTGCTGCAGAAGAGATACACAAAACAGGTCATTGCCGGAGGATTTTTTGGCGCACTTTCAAGAAGCTCTTCGCCATTGGCTTTGTGCCTTTTGCCCTCTTTGCCTGGCTGGCGCCGCCCCTCTTTGCCTTCGTCTTCGGGCCCGAGTGGGAGCAGGCGGGACATTATGCACGGGCCTTTGCGCTGCCCTTCTTTTTGCAATTCATCAGTGCGCCCCTCTCCTCTCTCTTTTACCTGTACGAACAGGTGAACCTCTACAGCAAGCTGGAGTTCTTACAACTGCTGCTGGTGCTGGCTGCGCTGCTCGGAGGCAAATATTTTTTCGGCCATGCCGGACTCACCATTTACCTCCTGGCCGGAGCCTATACCCTGGGCTATCTTCTGCGTTTGTACTTGTTGGCGCTTATGCAAAAATGAATCCCGGGGCTACCAAGGTGTCGCCCCTACGGGGCTTTTACTAATCCCCCATGAATCCCGGGGCTTGCTGCCCCGGGCTACATAGCAGCCCGCGCCCCCACCCCATAGAGGGGCGCCCTTCGACTCTGCTCAGGAAGCGCCCCTTCGACTCCGCTACGCTCCGCTCAGGGGACGCTCCCGCCTCTTTTGGAAAAATGGAGCCTCAAGTTAAACGGGCTTAAAAAAATCCGCGGAAACCCGCGTCATCCGCGTTCTATCACGATCTATTGGCCGAAACCCCAGTCATCTATCAGGCTGAGCCTGCCCGCGCCCGCTGCAAATCCTCCTCGGTGTCTATGCCCGGAGAATCGGTCTCCGATTGCAGCACCTGGATGCGAAAGCCATGTTGCAGCCATCGCAATTGCTCCAGTTTTTCCAGCTCTTCGAGAGGCGTGGGCGGCA
>WGBN01000087.1 GCA_015494245.1 Saprospiraceae bacterium
GGCTTATGTGGGCAAAGAAGTGGTCTCCGAAGGTGAAATGACAGCGAGGATTGTCAAGCGAACAGAAGAAAAATAGGGAATTTTGCATGTAAATGATACATATCCGGGAGCCAATGTGCATCCCGAGGCACGGCTTGGGCAGGGTGTACAAATAGCGCCTTTTGCTACAGTCGAAGCCGATGTCGTTATAGGTGACGGCTGTAAGATCGGAGCCAATGCCTGTGTGCTCAGCGGTACGCGTCTCGGGCGGGATTGCGAGGTTTTTCCCGGAGCTGTGGTGGGGGCCATTCCTCAGGATTTAAAGTATGAAGGTGAATACACCACGCTTGAGATTGGCGATCGCGTCATCATCCGGGAGTTTTGCACTTTAAACAAAGGCACCAGGGCCAATGGCCGCACGGTCATCGGCAACGATTGTCTTTTGATGGCCTATGTGCATGTCGCTCACGATTGCATCCTTGGCAATCACTGCGTGCTGGCCAATGGCGTTACGCTGGCCGGGCATATAGAAGTGGGAGATTGGGCCGTTTTGGGCGGGCTGACCGCCGTGCACCAATTTGTGCGCATAGGGCGCCACGTCATGATTGGCGGCGGCTCCCTGGTGCGCAAAGACGTGCCTCCTTATATCACGGCAGCCCGTGAGCCTTTGGCTTATGCGGGTGTCAATGTCATCGGTTTGGAAAGGCGGGGCTTTAGCTCTGAAAAAATTGAACACATCAAAATGCTCTATCGCCATCTTTTTGTAGAGCACGGCAACCTGGCCAAGGGCAAAGCGCGGCTCGAAGAACTCAAGGGAGAGAGTGAAGAAGCCGCCGAAATACTGGCCTTTTTGGAACTTTCCGCACAAAGCGGCAGAGGCATCATCCGTGGCAAATCCCGTTAGCGAAAAATCGCTGAGGGGCCCTTTGCACAAACAGCGTTTGTCAGCTGATAAACGTTAAGGATTTGGTAAAATGCCGGAAATGTGTATTTTTGCCAACGATACAGGACAACACACAAGGGCAGTTGCTCTGCTCGCAAAGGGCAGAGCAACTACCTGACACAAGGTAGTTTGCGGAAAATCATTTCTTAATTAAACCAATTTGGTATGAAAAAACTTTCACTGGTTTTGATGCTGGTTCTATTTGGCGTCGGCAGTATGCTGGCTCAAAGAACCGTCCAGGGAACGGTCACCGACACTGAGGGTGATCCGTTGATTGGAGCCAATGTGCTGGTGAAGGGCACAACAGTAGGTACAATCACCGATTATGACGGTAAGTACTCTCTCACTGTGCCTGAAGGCAGCAACACTCTGGTATTTAGTTATACCGGCTATACGACTCAGGAAGTTGAGTTGGGCGCTTCCAATGTAGTTGACGTTGTCATGGAAGAGGGTATCACCCTCGAAACGGCAGTGGTAACGGCATTGGGCGTTGAAAAAGAAGAAAAAGCCGTGGGTTATGCGGTGCAGGAGGTAAACAGTGATGCCATCACTCGCTCCGGTGCCAGCAAGACTTTGGACGCCTTGCAGGGCAAAGCTGCCGGTGTACAACTTACCCGCGCATCCGGTGCCGCCGGTGGTGGTACGCGTATTGTGATTCGCGGCCAGACCTCTCTGACGGGCGACAACCAGGCCCTCATCGTGATTGATGGTGTGCGCGTGAACAACTCGACCTTCCAGTCTGAAGGCAACCACGCAGGTGTGGCCAACACCAACCGCCTTGCCGACCTGAACCCCAACGACATTGAGTCCATCTCCATTCTGAAAGGCGCTGCAGCAACGGCCCTTTACGGCGTGGATGGCGCTCGCGGCGTGGTGGTCATCACGACGAAGCGAGGCAAGGGAACAGACGGCAAGAAATTTAAGGTGGATATTGGCTCTTCGGTAGCTTTCTCGGAAGTAACGCAGATCACGCCTACGCAAACGACTTATGCACAAGGCTGGGCAGGCGTTTACTATCCGCCTGAAACGGGCGTTTCCACTTCCTGGGGACCTCCTGTATCCGAGCTGGCCTGGGATGGCGCTACGGATTACGCCTTTGACCCCAATGGCCACATCGTATCGAAAGACGATCCTTCTGCCGTGAAGCCCGTAACGCCTTATGACAACATCGGTACTTTCTTCCAGACGGGCGTTGCTTTCAATAACAACGTGGCTGTATCCGGAGGTTCTGACGTGGCCAACTTCCGTTTCTCCTATGGAAACTACAGCGAAGAAGGTGTCATTCCGAAAAACACCTTTGAGAGAAACACCTTCAAACTGGCTTCCGACCTGAAATTGACGGACCGCCTGAGCATGTCGGCTTCGGCCAACTTCAGCAAGGCCAACGGACGCCGTATCCAGCAGGGTTCTAATACCTCCGGTTTGATGTTGGGTATGCTGCGTACACCCATCACTTTTGACAACTCCGGTGGTTTTGACGATCCTGCCAATACGGAGGCAGCTTATCGCTTCCCCGATGGTTCCCAGCGCAACTATCGCGGTGGTGGAGGTTACGACAACCCCTACTGGATCATCAACCTGGCACCCCGCTTTGACGAGGTGAACCGTCTGTTTGGCAATGTGAACGTAGAGTACAAACTGCACCCCTGGGCGACCTTGTCCGCCACTTTGGGTACGGACTGGTTCTCCGATCGCCGCGAGCAGCAGTTTGAAATCAACTCCCGCACGGCTCCTTCCGGTCGTGTCTTTGAAGACAATTTCTTCTTCCGCAATACGGACATCTATTTGAATGCCCGTGGCAGCGGCAATTTGACAGATGACATCAGCCTGGGCTATCTGCTCGGTACCAACCTCTATGACTCCCATCTTGAGAATTTGTACACCGAGGGCAATGGCCTGAGCTTCCCGAACTTTGTACACATTTCCAACGCTTCGGATGTACAGTCTTCCCGTTACATCAACAACAAGCGTACCGTAGGTTTCTATGGCAGCTTGGACTTTGGCTGGAGAAGCATGTTGTACCTGACGGTTACAGGTCGCCAAGACTATGTGTCCACGCTGATCGTGCCTGACGAGCCGTTCTCTTTGAGTGACATCGGTTTCTTCTATCCTTCAGCCAGCCTGAGCTTTGTATTCTCTGAGCTGTTGCCGAATGACGACATCCTCTCCTTTGGTAAGCTGCGTCTGTCGTATGCTGCCGTAGGTGGTGGCCCGCCCAGCGCTTATTCTACGACTACGCCTTTTGTTTCTGCCAGTGCAGGCGACGGTTGGGCTGACCCCGTCAGCTTCCCCTTCAATGGCGTAACGGGCTTTACGCAGAGCGATAACCTCGGCAACCCGAATCTGGAGCCTGAATTGACCGTAAACAAAGAAGTTGGTGTTGACCTGCGTTTCTTCAAAGGTCGCCTTGGCCTGGATTTCAGCTACTACACCATGCTGTCTGACAACCAGATTCTGCCGGTGGACCTGGCAGGTTCTACGGGATACACCAGCGCCGTCTTGAATGCCGGCAGCTTGTCCAGCAAGGGTATTGAACTCGTTTTGACAGCTACCCCCATCCGCAAGCGCGACTTCGGTTGGGATTTGCAGGTGAACTACACCCGTAACCGCACCATTGTTGAGAAATTGGCAGAAGGCCTTGAGGCTCTGCAAATTGGTGGTTTCACGGGTACCGGTATGTTCCACATTACAGGGCAGCCCTTTGGCGTGCTTTACGGTGGCGCTTATCTGCGCGACAATGCAGGTACAGATGCCGATGACGGCCTGACCATACCCGATGGCAACATCCTCATCAACGATGACCCGACCAGTGGTGAATACGGTTTCCAACAGCCCGATCCCACCCTGCGCGTGATTGGTGACCCCAATCCCGATTTCATCGTAGGTATCACCAATACTTTCACTTACAAGCGCCTGGCACTCTCCTTCCTGATTGACTGGAAGCAGGGCGGTGACATGTGGAACGGCACCATGTGGGCTCTGACCTTCTTCGGCCGTGCCCAGATTACGGCAGAAGATCGCGACAAAATCGTCGTCTTCGACGGCGTATTGTCCGATGGCTCTCCCAACAACATTCCGGTACGCGTAGGACAAAATTACTGGACGAGCTCCGTAGGTGGCTTTGGTTCTGTGGATGAAGGTTTTGTACAATCCACGACCTGGGTGCGCCTGCGCGAAGTAACCCTGAGCTGGGACTTCAACCCCAAGTGGTTCTCCGGTACTTTTGTAGAGGGTGGTTCTTTGGTCTTGAATGGCCGCAACCTTTACTTCTGGACGCCTTACCTCGGTGTGGACCCCGAGACTTCCCTCTGGGGCACGGGTAATGCGCAAGGCTTTGAATACTTCAACATGCCTTCGACTCGCTCCGTTTCTGTTGGCTTGAACCTCAACTTCTAAGAAGTGGGTTTGAAGTGAAAAGCTTTTTGTGAAACCAAAAAAACAAACATGATGAAACATAAAATCACAGCGCTCTTCCTGGGGTTGGCCCTTTTGTTGGGATTCAATTCCTGTGAAGACTATTTCGGGGACATCAACGTGAACCCGAACGTCCCCACGGATGTGCCGCCCTCGGTATTGCTGCCCTCTATTGAAGTTGGCGTAGCCGATCTGACGGGTGGGGACATGTCCCGCTTCACAGCGGTTTTGGTCAGCCACGTAAGGGGCGTCGCCCGTCAGTGGTCTTCCATTGACAACTACTCCTTCATCGTGCCTTCCAACTTTGACAATGCCTGGCGTTACAACATCTATGCAGGCATCCTGCAAGACGCCAGAATTTTGAAGCAGAAGGCTTCTGAAGAAGGCGCTGCCTATTACGTAGGCATTGCCGACGTCTTGATGGCTTATACCTGGATGATGGCTACGGATGTGTGGGATGACATGCCCTTCACCGAAGCTTTCCAGGGTACAGACAACCTGCAGCCTGCCTTTGACTCTCAGGAGTTCATCTATGGCAAGATTGATGACATGCTGGCAGAGGCCATCAGCTCACTGAGTGGTGACGGTGGCGATTTGCTGCCCGGTAGCGATGACATCATCTATGGTGGTGATGCTGCCAGTTGGCTGAAAGCTGCCCATGCCGTTGCTGCACGTGCTGCCTTGCACCGCGCTTTGATGGACCCCAACAAATATTATGGCGATGTCTTGACGCATGTTGCCGATGGCTTTACCAGCGGCGCCGATGACATGCGCTTGCAATACACCTCAGGCCCGACTTCTGCTGCTCCCTGGTATCGCTTCAACCGCGACCGTACAGGGGACATTCAGATGTTCACCGACGACAAGCCTTCTAAGTTGGGTGAAATCATGATGGCGTTGAATGACCCGCGCCTGCCTGCGTATAGCTACGATTTTGAAGACTTCGACAACCATCCCTACTTCCGCGCTGATCGCGCTTATCCGCTGATCACTTACTATGAGCAGAAGTTTATGGAAGCCGAAGCCCTGATGATGACGGGTGGCGACGCTGCAGCCATTCACGATGCTTTCGTAGCAGGTATCCAGGCTTCTTTTGACGCCATGGGTATGGATGCAACGGATTACATCACTGCCGTTGACCCGGGAGAAGGCAATGTTACCATGGATGACATCATGACCCAGAAGTACATCGCCATGTATGCCGAGCCGGAAGTCTATAACGACTGGCGCCGTACCAACATCCCGCAGTTGACGCCCAACTCAGGCAGCACCATTCCGTATCGCTTCCCCTATCCTTCTTCGGAGTTGACCCTGAATCTGAATACTCCTCCGGTAGATGGTTTGAGTGCCATTACGGACCCTGCCAACAAAGTCTGGTGGGACATCAACTGATGAGTTCTTCCGGTTGAAGGAGCTTTCGGGCTTCTTCAACCGGATTTTCCAACTCATTTTGTTAAAACTTAAAAATGACAAACATGAAAAATATTCTCTCTTTAACGGCTTTGCTGCTGTTGATGACGGGTTTGGTCTTCACTTCCTGTGATGACTCCATTACTCCTGCTCATCAGCAAAACAGTGGTAGTGGCGCTTTGCCCATTCTTGGCACGCCTGCTCCCAACTTCTACGATTTGAGCGATTTTGCCAATGCCGCCTCAGATATTACGCTCGATGTGGAAACGTTCGGCGATGCTCAGGTGAGCAGCGTGGATGTATGGGTTAGCTACGATGGAGGTCCTGCAGGCAAGATGATGACTGTCAGCAGCTTTCCTTCCGATTTGACCTGGGCCGGCCCTGATGCAGCAGCTGCTGCAGGTGTAAATGTGGACAGCCTTGAGCTGGGTAAAATCTTTAAATTTACCTTTACGCTCAATATGGCTGACGGCTCGGTACTGGCTCCCAATACCAAGGTTGATATCCCCTTGAGCTGCCCTTCCGACCTGGCAGGCACTTACGACGTACACACCGTTTACCACCAGCATGACTTCCTGCCCGACTATGCTGAGGCAGATATCGTGGCTGAGGTTACTCAGGTGGATGATGGCATCTACTCCGTAGAAGATGCCTCCGGTGGTTTGTACAGCGAAGGTCCTTATGTGGATGCTTATGGCACCTCGGGTATCTCTTTCACCTTCCGCGAAATTTGCGGTCAAATTTCATGGGAAGGCCAGAAGGACGACTGGCAGGATCTGGTGCAAAGCCCGGATTTCCCCAGCGAAGTTACCGGTGATCACGCCTTCACCCTTTCCATTCTCGGAACGGTTTATGGCGAGCACTGGACCTCGACTTACACCTTACAGCAGTAAAAAAAGGCATCTCCACTCTGAGTGGATGAAACCTTAGAAATTAAAAAAGCCGTCTTGCATTGCAAGGCGGCTTTTTTTGTCGCTGATTTGCGTTGCCTATGGCTTGACGAAGCTGCTCAGGAAGCGCTCTCCCGAAGCGCTGTACACGCATAGATGGTATTTGCCGGAAGGCAGCGTACTTATGTCTATGTAGAAAGTCTGTTCTCCACGGTACTGCATTTGGCGAAAGCCCAATAAGCGGCCCTGCTCGTCAAACAAGCGGGCTGTCGGGAGTATTTGCCTGTTGCCTTCGCCTTTCGGCAAATGGGGGACAGTGATGAAGACTTGCTCGCTCGCCGGATTGGGGTAGGTGTGTAGTGCCTGGAATTTGGCGAAAGCCGGAGTCTCCTGCGTGGAAGTGATGATGCTTACGTCGGGATCTACTTCGATTTGGCCGTTGGTGGTACTGCCCTCCAGAACCTCCAGGGTTTGCCCGGCGCTTTGGTTGTAGAGGCGGTCCTGGTGGCCTGTGGGCCAGGTGATGAGGATGGAGTCGGCGCTGCTGTTGGCGCCCAGCCCAAAGATGAGGGTCTCGGAGTTTTGGCCGAGGAAGCCGATGCCGCAGTGGGCGTATTTCATCTGATACTGCCCACCGGCCCACAGCTCAATGCGGCTGCCAATGCCGTCGCGGTTGCTGAGTACGCCCTCGAGGCGGATTTTGATCCACTGGTTGTCGCCTCCGCTGTTTTGCCAGAGCTGGGAGTTGTAGGGAGCGGTGTTGACGACCATCATGTCGGGGTAGCCGTCGTTGTTAAAATCTCCTATCGCATTGTTGAAGCTGGTAACGGTGTCGCCCTCAAAACCCGCATCGGGCTGGGAGAAAGTGCCGTCGCCTTCGTTTTCAAAGAAGGTGGAGGTAACGGGATCACTGCCGGCAAACATGCCACAGACGTAGAGGTCTTCATCGCCGTCGTTGTCTGCATCGAAGAAGAGTGAGCCCCAACTGGTTTGATAGAGCGCTACGCCGGCTTCGGCAGCGACTTCCTCGAAGGTCTCGTCTCCCAGGTTGTGCAGCAGGGCGTTGCCGACGGGCGTATTGGAGACGTAGATGTCCTGGTAGCCGTCCCGGTCGTAGTCGCCTACGGCTACGCACATGGCATTGAGCGCCACGCCTGCACCGGAGCTCTGGCTGAGGTCGCTGAAGGTGCCGTCGCCGTTGTTGCGCAGCAGGGTATTGCCTTTCGTTTTGTCGTGGGAGGTGTAGATGTCGGGCCAGCGATCGTTGTTGAAGTCGAGGAAGGCCGAGCAAAATTGAGGCTTGTGGGGGTCGTCGGCTCCGGCACTGAGGGCAACGTCTTCGAAGGTGCCGTCGGCTTTGTTCATCAGCAGGTAGTGCCGACTGAGGGTGGTGTCATTGCCCATGCGCCCGCCGAAGTAGAGATCAATCCAGCCGTCGCGGTTGAAATCTCCCCAACAGGCTCCGTAGGTGTTGAGCCCGTCATCGGGCATGCCGGCCTGGTCGCTTACGTCTTCCATGTAAAGCGTGTTGTCGCCAGTGTTTTCAAACAAATAATTTTGTCCTTCAAAGACGGCGAGAAAGAGGTCTTTGTCTCCGTCGTTGTCGTAGTCGGCCCAGAGGATTTGCTTGACGGGTTGTGAGATGCCTTGCGGCAAAAGAGAAAGCTCGACAAAGCCGTTGCCGGTGTTCCTGAAAAAGCGGGGGCCATCTTCTTCAGTGGCGAGAGAGAGGTCGTCAAGCCCGTCGCCGTTGAAGTCGCAGAAGCTGACGCCGCCGCCTGAGACGCCCGTGCCGTAGGTGTGTTCTATGCCAAGCGTTTCAGCTACGTTCTGGTAGGTGATTTGGGCCCGAATGGCAAAGGCCATCCATAGCAAAGTGGAAAGGAGTAGAGTTCGTTTCATCTGCATTTCTTTAAGTGTTTGTGATTTTATTCTTCTTCAAGACCTGCACTCCAGGAGATGGTATAGTGGTAGCCTTGAGATGAGGCCGGCGTTTTGGATTTGCCCGCCGTATAGGCGTATTGAACGCGCTGAACGTTTTGGGCAGCAGCCTTGGGAAGCCGGAAGTGGATGTTGAGTTTTTTGTGGAAGTGCATCCTCACTTTTTGATGGCTAGATGGGGGAGGTACTGTAAAGCGCAGCATCCTGACGACTCTGATGGCCTCTTCATCGCAGCCATAGCCCAGGCTTTTGATGATTCCGACTTTTTGGACAATGCCCAGGTGGTCTATGGTGAGGCGCAGCTGTACAGTGCCTTCGATGCCGGCTTCTCTGGCTTCTTCGGGATAGCGCAGCTCCTTTTTGATGAAGGCGCGCAGGGCTTCCCTTCCGCCCGGGTAGAAGGCCTTTTTGAGGAAGTGCTTGTCTTTCTTGTGCTTTTGCATGGCTCAAAAATAGGGAATTTAGCGGTGATTCAGGTGGCTCAGGCCCCCTAAATTACTTCAAGTGCTGCGAACTGAAATGCCTTACAGTTGTTTTATAAATAGCTTGAGCACCCGTATGAAGAAAGACACTTTCATCAGTTATCTGCGAGACGAGAAGAGGTATTCCCCCCATACCATAGAGGCTTATGTGCGGGATGTGTCCTTTTTTGAGACTTTTCTTCAGGAGCAGTACGAGTTGGATGATTTGGCGAAAGCCACGGCCCTGCATTTGCGCTCGTGGCTGGTGGCCGGCTTGGAAGCGGGCTTGTCCGTGCGCAGCATACGGCGGAGGTTTTCGTCTTTGCGGGCCTGGTACAGGCTGATGAAGCGCCTCGGGGAGATTGAGAGCGATCCGCTTCAGCGGGTGGTGCTCCCCAAAGAGGGCAGGAGACTTCCCGTTTATCTGCGGGCAGGAGAGGTAGAGCGACTATTAGAAGCCGAGACGGAGCAGATAGACAGCTATGGCGCTATGCGGGATTACACCATTTTGTTTTTGTTGGCTAATTTGGGCTTAAGGCGCTCGGAGATTTTGCAATTGCGCCGGGCCGATGTGGATTTGCCGGGGCGCTTATTGCGCATTCGCGGAAAAGGCGGCAAGCAGCGTTTGTTGCCTTTGTTGCCTGCCTGGGTGGAAGTTCTGGAGCGTTATCTGCGCTTTTTTAGGGAAACTTTTGGCGAGCGGGAGGGGGATGGGCCGTTTTTCTTGCTGGATTCGGGCAAGCCTTTATACGCCAAATACATCTATCGCCTGGTGCGCAGAGCAGTGGGCGCTGTGAGCAGTGTAGAAAAGCGGAGTCCGCACGTGTTGAGGCATTCTTTTGCCACGCATTTGCTGCATGAGGGAGCCGACTTAAATGCCGTAAAGGAGTTGCTCGGCCACAGCAGCCTGGCGGCTACGCAGGTTTACACCCATCACTCCATCAAGCGATTGAAGGAGGTATATAGCAAGGCACATCCCAAGAGCCGCCGCGAATGAAACTTTTTGTTCACTTTTTAATTCTTGAAGTATGAAGATCATGACGGATTCCATCCATTTCAAGGCCGATCAAAAGTTGTTGGATTTCATCGAGGAGAAGGTTGGAAAGTTGGAGAAGTTTTACGACCGCATTGTAGATGCCGAAGTGAAGTTGAAGTTGGAAAATACCGGTCAGGTGAGGGATAAAATCGTAGAGTTGAAGGTGCATGTACCCCGCGAGACGCTTTTCACCACGGAGAGCCATAAGACCTTTGAAGTGGCTGTGGAGCAGGCCGTCAAGCAGATGCTGAGGCAGTTGAAAAAGTACAAGGAGAAGCTGCGTTCATAGGCGTAAAATTTTTTTTCAAAAAAGTTTTTCAGTTAAAAAGAAAAGTCGTATCTTTGCCCCGCTTTTTGAGGGAGAGGAAGCTTTCCTTCGAGCAAGGCGGGTTGCCAGTGTAGCTCAGTTGGCCAGAGCAGCTGATTTGTAATCAGCGGGTCGGGGGTTCGAATCCCTCCACTGGCTCGGGAGTGCCGGCTGAAGAAAAGCTTCACGCTGGCGATTGAAAATGCGCTTTTTTGATTTTGCCTTTCGGTAAATGAGAGGGCTGCATGATATAGTATGGGGGCGCGCCGGAGTGGGAGAGCCGGGCCAGACTGTAAATCTGGTGACTACGTCTGAATAGGTTCGAATCCTATCGCCCCCACATTTGGGCTGGTCTGTTGGTATGGCAGACTTGCTTGTAAGCGGGTGTAGCTCAATTGGTAGAGCATCAGCCTTCCAAGCTGAGGGTTGCGAGTTCGAGTCTCGTCGCCCGCTCTAAAAGGCAGATGAAGAGCGCTATGGATTTGAGAGAGAAAAATCAAAAGCCAATGTAGCTCAGTGGTAGAGCACTTCCATGGTAAGGAAGGGGTCGGGGGTTCAAATCCCTTCATTGGCTCTACGGCGAAAGCTCTTAAGGCTTCGTTTTTTTTACTTACTAATTTTTAAAACCTTTTACAGATGGCTAAGGAAACATTTGAAAGGAATAAACCGCACCTTAATG
>WGBN01000088.1 GCA_015494245.1 Saprospiraceae bacterium
AAGCGAACCAAAGGGCAAAGTCTCTTCCACGCCCAATAAACAACCTTATCAAATCCACGACAGATATATCCTCAGCTCCATCAAATCGGGCTTTATGCTCATCGAGCAACAAGCCGCCCATCAGCGCATCCTCTATGAAGATTATCTCGACCGGCTCGAAACCACAAAACAAAGCACCCAAAAAGAACTCTTCCCCCATACCTTAGAATGCCATGCCGCAGATGCCGAACTCATGTCCGAAATTATGCCCGAGCTCAATAAACTGGGCTTTGAAATAGAACCTTTCGACAGGGCTCAAGGCAAGCCTTTCGACGGGGCTCAAGGCAAGCACTCCGGCAAAAACACCTTTATCATACACGGCATCCCCGCCGAAATGGCCGCCAGCAACCAAGACCCCATAGCCATTCTGGAATCGCTGCTCGAAAATTACAAACACCAGGCCGGCCTCAAACTCCCTCTCAAAGAAAACCTGGCCCGCTCCCTGGCTCAAAGCGCAGCCATTAAACCCGGGCAAAGACTCAACCCCACCGAAATGCAGTTGTTAATAGATAGGTTGTTCGCTTGCCGCGATCCTTACAACAGCCCCTCCGGTGGCCGTTGTTTTATCACTTTCTCCATGGAGGAATTGGCCAGGCTTTTCAAATAGAGCTCCCGTCATAAGCCCTCCTGTAAATACCTGCGAATTCATGATGCGCTTAACCGACGTAGTAAAAAACCTCCTCATCATCAATGTGCTGATGTTCTTTGGCAGCATGTTGCTGATGGGCGATCCCGATCCGGCCTCTTCCGTGGCGCTTATCAACGGACAAATCACCGATTTCAGCCTCTGGGGGCGATATCGCCTGGCCTTGTTCTTGCCCGGAAGCCCGTACTTCCAGCCCTACCAGTTGGTTACGCACATGTTCATGCACGCCAACCTGACTCACCTTTTCTTCAACATGTTTGCCCTTTACATGTTTGGCCCTCCCATTGAAATGAGCTTTGGCTCTAAGCGCTTCCTCTTTTACTACCTCTTTGCGGGCTTTGGAGCCATGTTTCTGCAATTGGGGGTTAGCTGGTTAGAGATTCATCAATTTGGCGCTCCGGGCTACCTGGCCAACATTCCCATGGTAGGAGCCTCAGGAGCTATATTCGGTTTGTTGGCGGCTTTTGGCTACCTCTTCCCCAATTCACAAATTATGCTGATCTTTCCCCCCATACCGATGCGGGCCAAATATTTCGTTTTGCTTTACGCAGGGGCCGAGCTCATGTTTGGCCTCAACACCATGGGTGGCAACAGCGGCGTAGCTCACTTCGCCCACGTAGGCGGAGCGCTTTTTGGCTTTTTGTTGCTGTTGTACTGGAGAAAAAGATAGAAACTAACCGCAAAAAACGCACTGCATGTTTGACTCTCTTTGGGAAGACATTAAGTATCAGTACCGGCATGGAGGGATGATCGTTCGCCTCATCATCTTCAACATTGCGGCCTATGTATTTATCAATCTCACGGCCTTGTTGTTCACCCTGTTCAGCGGTTTCACGGGGCCTAAGGGCATTGAAACCGTGCTGCGTTTTTTCTCCCTCGAGCCGGGTCTGTGGCATCAGCTCACGCATCCCTGGGTGTTCTTTACAAGCATGTTTGTACACGTAGGCTTTTGGCATCTGCTTTTTAATATGCTGATGTTGTACTGGTTTGGCCGCATTGTGGAGAATCTGCTCGGCCACCGGCACATCCTTCCCATTTACCTCATTTCCGGCCTGGCCGGCGGGCTGTTTTACCTCATCTCGGCGGGCTTCATTCCCTCTCTGTACGGGAGTTTTGCCTATGGCGCCTCGGCCGCCGTCATGGGCTTTGTCCTTGCCGCGGCTACGCTCACGCCCGACAGTCGGCTGCACCTCTTGCTCATCGGGCCCGTCAAACTCAAATACATCGCCTTTGCCCTGCTGCTGCTCGACCTCTTCAGCATAGGTTGGATGGCCAATACCGGCGGCCACCTGGCTCATCTCGGCGGGGCAGCCTTTGGCTATCTCTACATCAGCCAACTGCGCCAGGGCAACGACTGGTCAAAAACCGTCAACCACATCCTCGACAGCATCCTCAACTTGCTGAAACGGGTACCATTTGGCGAAAGCCAAAAGAAAAAATCGCCGCTGAGGAAGGTGCATCATGCCCAAAGAGCAAAATACAAAAACGACCCACAGACCGATACCGATGATGAAGACCTCTTCCAGGAGCGCTTAGATGCCATCCTGGACAAGATAAAAGAACACGGATACGACAAATTGAGTCCGGAGGAAAAGCAATTCCTGTTCAATGCCAGCAAAAAAAAGTGATGTGCCTGCCGGGCTGCGCCGGTATTTCAAAAACGCTTTTCGCTGGGCCAACATCCTGTTGATTGTCCTGACGGTCATTGTATATCTGGCACCTTACATCTCCCCTGCCGTGTTTTGGCCACTGAGCCTCATCGCCCCTCTGTATCCCTGGTTTTTGCTGGCCAACATCCTCTTCATCCTGTGGTGGATATTCTGGCGAAAGTGGAACTTCGTGCTCAGCCTGGTGTGCATCCTCGCGGGCTGGGGGTACTTCACTGCCTACATCGGACTGCACTTCTCCGCCGCTCCTGAAGAAGGCGACCTCCAAGTGCTGACTTTCAACCTGCACGACCTCAAAGACCTCCCCTTTAAAGAAGGAGGGCGAGGCCGCGACATGAGACCCCTGCTGGATTTTTTGGACAAAATCGGCAAGCCCGACATCCTTTGCCTGCAGGAACTTCACGAATCTCCGGCAGCCGAGCTGGCCCAGGCCATGGGCTATTACCACCATCACTATCCCGAAAAAGGAACTGCCATCCTGTCCCGCTTCCCGTTAGAAGAAACCGGCATCATCCCCTTTGAAAATTCGGGCAATTCGGCCATCTGGGCAGATGTCCGCCGGGAAGGGCAAACCATTCGCATCTTCAATCTGCACCTGCAATCCAATCGCGTCAGTACGGAGACTCAACAGCTGTCCGAACAAAAAGAAATAGACAAAAAATACCTTCGAAGGATGCGGGTCATCCTTCGAAAATACAAACAGGCCGCCCTGCAACGCATCGAGCAGGTAGAAGGCATTCGCGCAGAGATAGAGAAAAGCCCTCACCCATACATCATCTGTGGAGATTTCAACGACACGCCTCTGTCTTATACCTATCACCGGCTCAGCAAGGGATTTCTCGATGCCTTTCGGCAAACGGGGAAAGGTCTGGGGACGACTTATGCCCGCTTCCCTCCCTCTCTGCGCATAGACTATGTGCTGTACGCACCCGAGCTGGAAAGCAGTGCCTGCAAAGTGTATCGGGAAAAGCTCTCGGACCACTACCCCGTAGAAGCCTGGTTCAAAAAATAAAAAATGCCCTGCACTGCAAGCAGTACAAGGCATTTTTCACAGATGGCTTGAATCTCAATGCAAATCCAAACGCACAGCGATGTTGTGCGTACCGCCAAACTGACGCGTCTGGCGATAGGCATAATCAATGGCGAAATGGCTTTTCACGGAGCCATCCACATCGCGGGCATCAAAGCCCACAGAAGCGCCTACAGATATACCCGTATAAATGGGCGCCTCTTCAGGCGGAGCTGTTGCCGAGCCAATTTCGTACTTGTAGCCTCCACGCAGCATAAAGCGCGAGCCCATAGCAAACTCCAGGCCGGCGCCAATCTGGTCGCGGGCAAAGGCATTGGAGGTGAAGTTGCCCAGAGCCGTCAGGCGATAAGCGCCAAAGAGGAAGTCGTAAGAAGCTCCAATGTTGAGCATGGACTGCAACTCAAAATCGGCAGCGCGATAGTTGGAGGTCAGATTGTAAGTTACCGAACCTTTCGGGATAGAAGCGGTAAAAGACAAGCCCTCCCCGTCAAAGCGCATGGGAGCGCCGATGTTGCGCAGGGATATGCCCAGCTTAAAGTTGTCTTCCTCACCGGTTACGTATTGCACGCCGGCATCTATGGCAAAAGAGTTGGCAGAAAGGTCGGCAATAGATTCGTTGACGCTGCGCACCAATACACCTACGGTTACTTTGTTCTCAAAGATGTGGGAGAAGCCCAAACCGAGGTTAAAGAAGGAAGGCGAAAAAGTAGCTCCCGTGCCCTCCGGTTGTGTGGTGGTCGTTACGGGAATGTCGCCAAAGCTGACAGACATCAGGCTCACGCCAATGGCTGTATTTTCTCCAATTTTTTGAGCAAAGCCAAAGGCATTGAGGCTCAGGCCCGTGCCTTCCAGATAGATGGCATGGCCGGCTTCAAATTGCGTTTTGTCAATGCGCACCAAGCCGGCAATGTTGAGGCGCATGGCCTCCACGCCCGAGACCGTAGAAGTCGTCATGGTGTGCAAGCCGGCTGTACGCGCCCAGGGGTTCATCAGCAGTTCATAAGCGCCGGCTTCCCCCTGGCGGTCCGGGTTTCCCGCATTTGCCGGAAGGCTCAAACACACAGCCAAAGCGAAAACGAGTGTAGAGTAGAGTAATTTATGCATTTGTTTCTTTTTTGAAATCCAAAAGAAAGAAGATACAGGAGGGGACGGGCTCCTCCTGTACCCTGATGTTCTTACAAGCCCGAGGGGTCAAACTGGCGGTTTGTACCAAACCACTTGATGACGCGCTCACCCAGGCCTTCGGCTTTCACGTGTATCAGATACACACCGCCGGCGATGGGGATGCCTTTGCTGTTCTTCAAATCCCACTCGAGATCGGGCAACACCTGTGCCTGGCGGATACCCCTGTTGGTGCCATCCGGTACCAGGCCGGTTTCATCGCGGTCATAGCGGCGGATGAACTTGCCATCCAGGGAGTAAATCGTAACCGTACACTTGGCAGGCAGGTTGGTGATCTTCACCGTGTTGTCGAACTGCGAATTCTCATAAGAAGAGAAGCCGTAGTAGGGATTCGGCACGACGTTGATCATGTCCAGGGCATTTTGCACGCCGGCTTCATCCAGCTCAGAAGGCTGAGCGCCCTCAAAGCGAATGGTGTAAGTCGGATAGCCGCCAAATTCGCCGGTGCCCGTAGCAATTTGGTACGGATTGTCCACCCTCAACTTCACAGTCAGATCATCGGGAATCAAGCCCTCGGCATAGGACTTCATCTTGGTACCCGTCTGCATCATGGGCCAACCTGCCCAGGTGATGCTCTGCATGGCCCCCACTTTGGCGAACTGGTTCGGGCTGCTGAACTTGGAGTACAAGTCTTCGCAGGCATCGTAAGGCTGGTTAGTCACATAGATAAAGTGCTGACCGCCGCCAATGAAATTAAAGACATTGGTGAAATCACCCGTTTCGAGGAAGAACTGAGAGGTCGGGTTAAACATCATGTCCACTGCCGTGCTGTGCTGGTCTTCGTAATTCTCGCAGTAGAGCGAGCAATCGTAAGTGGTGTTTTCACCGAAGAAGATATTCAGGCGCTGGCCGGTTTCCACATCAATGGCATAGCCCGGGAACCAACCCATACCTATGCGGCCGCTGCCATCGGGATCGGGCAGGCCGTCGCCGTCATTGTCGTCTTTGCTGACTGCGGGTTGCGGACGCAGGTCAAATTGCTTGGCATTGCCGTCCGTTACCAGACCCAGGTCGGTGTAGTAGTTGTTGGCCGTCTCGACAATGATACAGCGGCTCCACTTGCTCTTGTCGGAAGTAAAGACGATATCCACATTGTTCAGCTCCGGCAGCAGGGCATCGGGATTGATGGGCAGGCCACCGTTGGCATGCCTCCAGCCCGGAGTGATGTATTCTTCACCTGCCGGTCGGGAGCGGTAATCGCACAACTGGAAGGGCACGAAATAGCCCGGGCCGATTTGCGAAAGCGCTTTAGTCGGGTCGTAGTCGTAATTCGGCTCGCCAAAGTTGGTGGGCACGAAGTTCAACTGAGGCAGGTTGCCGAAATCATCTGGCACGCCGGCCAACCAGGGAATTCCATTCTCATCGCTGTAAACCTCTTCATAGCCGATGGCGCCATTGGTCTCATCGGCATGTTCGCCCACATCAGCGTGTTGCTCAATGGCTACGGTGAAGCCGTACTGGGCCAAAACCTGCTCATTCAAATCCGTGATGTTGCGCTCGGAGCGAATGACCGGCTGTGAAGGATCGGTCAAGCTGCGAAGTTCCCAATAAGTGAGCGTGTCAATCAGCTCATTGTCCGTGGTGTTGTTGTCCACAAAGCGCAGTTCATACTCGCCGTCAACGATTTCCAAAGGATTGTACACGCGCACATTGAGCGGGCCTTTGCCGGGCTTATAAGTGATGGTGCCGTCAAATTTGTTTTCCAGGATTTCATTCACCGTTTCATCGCTGATGTCCAGGAAGTTTCCACCAACGCCAACCCCATCAACGCGAGTGATGACGGGGCCGTCTCCATAATTGGCATTCAAGCCACGATCTACAATCGGGCGTGGGATGACCGTATAAGTGCGGATGTTGCGGCGACCGAACAGCAATTGCTTTTTCTGACCGATGCCGGTAGCGGGGTCAAAGTCAGCCCAATTGTTATAGGCGAAAGCCACTACGGAGTAGTAGTACTTTTTGTGGTTGATCAAACGCGTATCGCCCTGAGCGAACTTATCGTCCGTGATTTCAAAGGTGTGGAAAATACCGGTTTCTTCCGTCTCCATAGCCACCTCGGGATAGTAGATAACCTGCCCGGGATTGTTGGGGTCTTCTACGGATTTCCACTCATAGAAAGTGCTGATGCCGTTTTTCTTGTCAAACTTCTTGACGATGCGGGCTTTGTCCGGATTGTCGTAATCGCCCTTAGTTACTTCGGGGCCGGCCAATTGATACACGATGTAGCCCTCAAATTTATAGGAGCGCTCTTCTTCCGTCAGGAAAGCCGGCGACAAGAGGTCTATCTCGTGATACTGCTCATAGGCGTTGTTGGAGTTCAGCAAGAGCGTATCATTGGAGAGCACGGCAATGATCCTGCGATCCAACTCAATGAAATCGAGGTCAGGAGCATCCGGGCCATCCGTGATGTCAAAGCAGTTGTCAAACAAGCTCTGTGCCAGGTCATCTGCTGCAAGCAGGCGGGAGATGTCGGGGCAGGGATAATCCAAATCCGGAACCCAGGGCACACCGATGATCAACTCGTTGATTTCGCCCGGGCGCAGGAGGAAAGGCCCTGAAGCCTGGATGGTACGGCGGTCGTAATCCGGCAGGTTTTCCGTACACATGGACCAGGCACCCGGGTCATTGGGAGGCGAGACGAAGGCATAATCCAGGGAATCGCCACCACCTTCCTGATAAGCGTCTCCACCGTATTGGAAAGGCGAGCCATCCCGCCAGTGGCCTGTCAGGTAATTGTAAAACTCTTCGGCCGTTTGGGGGTCTGTGGTTCCGGCAGGCGGGTTGTTGTAGCCACCATTGTTGTAATAGGTGAAGGAAGACATACCCAGCTCAATGGTATCCCTGACCTCCATGCCATTGACGGTGTCAATCAGGATTTTCAAGGGCCCGCGGAAGTAGTCTGTACCGATGATGGGAATCTCATTGCCATAGGTGGTTACACCACCGGAGCAGTCCGTTCCGTTGTCGCCATCCACGGCATCGGCATTGTAGGTATAGGCAAGGCTTCGTGAAGTATCGCAGCCGATGTAGTCATCGAGGAAGCAACCGAGGTCGGCATCCACCCACATGGCGAAGTAAGTACTGTCGATGTCTTCCGTTGCGCGGTTGATCAGCTTGTAGCGCTGGAAGGTCATGTCGTTGAGTTCGTCATTGGTGCCATAGGCAAAGGCCTGCACCTGCACTTCCATTTTGATGGGCGTACCCATACTTTCGCCGTGCACGTTAGAGCCGTTGTCGTTGTAAATCCAGAAGATCATCTGATCGGGATACTGAGGCTCGGTACAGCCGCGGATTTCGATGATGGGATAATCGCCATCGAGCGGGTTGTAGAGGTCGTCGCCGTTTTCATCCCAAAAGCCGGCCAGTCCCTGGTCGGTATTCGGAAGTTCAAATTCGTTGATTTCGAAGAAGAAGGGGTTACCCCTTGCCGGCCAGCCTTTGACGCCATCCGGAATTTGATCGGGGCTATAGCTTTCTCCGGCGAGGCTGCGCGCATAGAGGTTGCGGTGGATGTCTATTTCCTGGGCATAGACTTCGAAGAAGCGGTCCCAGTTGTCACACACGGTCTGTTCGGTATTGCCGATGAGGTCCAGCGGGCCGGGCCAAAAGTCTGAATTACCGGTTCTGTTTCCATAAGTTTGGCAGGCGGTTTTCAGGTTTCCGGCAGGGTCCACACCACCCAGCCAGACAGCGCCGGCGAAGAGGGAGGCTACCTCCTTACCCCCCGGATCGGGATGAGGCACGATGTACTTGCCATCCTCGCGATCCCACCAGACATCGCCTCCGGTCAAAAGGCGTGCACGCACGTTGTTGACCTTGGTATAGACGCCTGTCAGATTGGTTGTATAGCGGTCTATACCCTGGTCTATTTGAGACTGGGCAGTGTTGCACTCCTCGCGGTAGTGCACCTGCCCGCTTGTCTGCCCTTGATTTTGGTGAGGGCTGTTATCATCGGCTTCGGGGCCGATGCGGTAGGCTTCTGCAGGCCCGGCCAGCAGCAAGCCGGCAAAAACCATTAGCCAAAGAGTAAATATTCGCATGATGTATTCCATTTTTTGAGTTGCTCAGGTTTATGCTCCTTTTGCCTTTGTCTGCAAGAGTGTCAAAAGACAAAAGGGAAACCTGTGCGAAAGACAAAAGCGCTTTCGCACAGGTTCTTCATTTAGAAACTAAACACCGCACCTATGTACATTCTGCGTGGCAGAGCGTAGTTGTCCGGATTTAACATGGCCCACTGATAAGAGGCCAGATACGAAGCGGTAGCCTCGGGCGAGAAGGTCGTAGATTCAATGGAATCCTGCCCTCTCGAAGAGGCCAGATAACCATCATCAGCCGGCGAACCCGTAAAGGGATAGACGTTGATGATGTTCTTGCGGTTCAGCAGGTTGGAAACGCGGAAATACACATTGGCCACCATGGGAGATTTGCCATTTCCGCCTTCGCGCAAGACGAAATCCTTGTCAATGCGCAGGTTCATCGTCAGCGTCCACGGCAGACGTGCGCCGTTGATGGCACCTTTAACGCCATCGCCATCCAGGACATTGGGCAAGACTGCTGCCGTATAAGGGCGTCCGGAAACCATGAAGGCCTGCAGGTTCAAACCTGCATTGGCAAAGATGTCCATACCGGCTACACGCGGGCCGTTGTACTCCTTGCCGGAGCCATAGCGATAATCCAGAGAGAGGTTGATGCGATGGCGCTCGTCAAAGTTCAAGGGGTAAAGCACGCGTTGAATGCCCTGGTTGGCACGGCTGCGATTGGAGTTGGCATCCGAGCCGGTACCATCGGCAAACTGCAGGGTATAGGAAGCGAGGAGCGTAATATTACCCGTGCGGCGCAAATCGTACTGGAAGGTAAAGCCCTTCACCGTACCAAAGTCCAGGTTGTCGTAAGTCTGGTAAGAGTTGATGGGCGCAGCCACATACAGATACTGCCGTACCTGAATCATATCGCGCAACTCCTTGTAGTAGGCAGCCAGCTTAATGGCCGAATTCTGATTCAACTTCTGCTGAAAGCCCACCTCGTAATCCACCGTGCGCTCCGGCTTCAGATTCGGATTGTTGCGGGGGTCGCTCTTCGTCAGGAAATAGAAGTAATCCAAAGGCGTAGCCAGGGTATTGGAAGGCGGACGCTGTACCAGCACGTCGTAGTGTGCAAAGAAGTTGGCATCATCTGAAATCGGGAAGGAGAAGGCCAGGCGCGGCATGATGTTTACCTGCGGCTCGTAATCCTTGAAGGAGATGCTCGGGTCAAAATCGCGGCTTTGGATGTTGGGGTTTTCCACGGTATATTTGGGGAATACCAAGCCACCACCAAAGATAAATTTACCGTCATTGGCCTGAGTGCCGTTGGCAAAGTACCAGGTATCTCCATCGCGATAAGCCTTCACTTTGGTAGAGCCTTCGCTCTCTACATATACGCTGAAGTCATCGCCAATGGTAGCCGGGCGATCGCCGCCGTATTGATCGTGGAAGTCTTTGGCAGACATGATCTCATACAGGGCATAGGGGTCTTTCAAGACCTTGGTGTTGGCGTCGTAGCGGTCCACGCGCACGCCTACGCGGATGATGATGTCCTTGAGCTGGAAGCGGTCCTGAATGTAGGCAGCGCTGTAAATCGGGCGGTTAGCCGCTACGGGGAAAGTGCGGATGCCATTGGCATCGGTAGCCGTAAAGAAGTCGTCAAAACTCACATCTATGGGATTGCCCAGATAGTCATACCCCCAGTAGTCGAGGATGTTCTGATTCGTCAACTCCTTGGCGGAGAACAAATCCAGCGACAGGATTGAGGGGTCAAGACCATCTACATTGACGTACTCATCCAAAGGCGTACCCGTCAGCTCGCGCACGCGCTGATAGAAGAGCAGGTCTTCCTGCTCAATGGTCTGTTTGCCGTAAATGGGGATGTCAAAACCAAAGATCAGCGTATCACCTACGACATTGGTAGTATCCACACCGATGATGTTGCTGTTGGCCTGTTGGCGGGCAATGGTCCACAAGTTAAAGGGATTTAAGTCATAGCCGCGATTGGTGCGCTGCTCGTACCACACGCCAAATTGAATGTTGTGCTTACCTCCATTTTTGGGATGCAATTCAAAAGCAGAATTGGCCGTAAAAGTAAGCGTAGTATTGTCTCGCCTGCGATAGCGATTGTAAACCATGCCCACATTGGTGTGCAGGCCCCATACCGAAGTAAAGTTTGAGCTGATAAAACCGTTGTCGGCAAAATAAATGCCATTGGTCTCCACATCTTCCAGGGGCTTGTTGTAGTTGGCCAGCACGGGATTGATGTCTCCGGGCGTATATCCGTGAAAGGTCTGGCGGAAGTCGCGATGTTGAAGGGGATACGGGAAATTTGGATCTACGGGTGTACCAAACACGGGCTCCCAGGTGTAGTCAAAATTTCCGATGTACCCGTAATCAAAGAAACGGTCTTCGTGACGCGGGTCCTGCAAGTTGTAAAAGAGCCGCTCATAGCCAAATTGCAGGGTGTAAGAGGCATTGCGCACCAAGGGGCCTTTTCCCTCTTCATTAGACTCCTCATCACCCGAAGTGCCGAGGCGATGGCGGAAGCGGAAGTTTCCGCGATAGCGACGCGAAAGGGAGAAGGGGTTGTTTTGGGCATTATAGACCTGCCAGCCACCGGGATCAAATCCAAAAAACGGATTAAAGGATGGCGTAAAATAATCCTTCTCGTAGTTGTAGGTGCCCGTAAAGGTTACATCTATGGCCTTGCTCAAACGGGCATCCAGTTTGGCCGTCAGGTCCAGGCGGGTATTGTCTTCGAAGGGGTTGTAGTCGAGGGCGACCACATCATCGTCGTTGAGGAACTGGGCTGACGGATAGGGTGTACCGTTGAAAATACGGAGCGGGTTGTCCTGCAATTGTTTCAGCACATCGTCTTTCACGCGATAGACTGGTGTGGCAGGGGGATCGTCGTCCTTGCGCACCCAATACTGGCCGGAAAAGCGGAATCCGAGCACAGACTCCTTAGTCTCTTTGCCGTCCAGGCCGATGGTCTTGCGCGTGATGATTGGCCCGCTGATGTTGGCATTGGCCAGGTTGTAGCCATAGTTGTCCAGAAACTGGGAAGTCTCCAACTCCAGGCCTCCCGAAAAGCGTTTCGACGGGCCCTTGGTGGTGATGGAAATGATACCGCCCGTAACGTCTCCATACTGAGCTTCAATACCGCCGGTAATGACCTGTAACTGCTCAATTTCAGACTGGGGAACCATATTTCCCGACACGCGGATGCCGTCTATGTAGTAGTCCGTAGCATTCGAGCGGGAGCCCTTGATGGATATAGCTCCGCCCTCGTCGGCAGAACTGGTGCCGGCCACCGTCGCCACAATGGCGTTGATGTTTTTCACAGGCAGGCGCTTGATGTTTTCATCCGTCAGGGTGCCCCCTGTAGAGGTTTTGTCCTTGCTCACAAGCTCTACTCTGTGCTCTACTACAACAACTTCGTTCAAGTTGACCCCCTGACTCATCTCGACATCCAAGCTATTGGCCTTGTTGGCAAAAATCACCACCCCGGTGATTTTGTTTTTGGCATAGCCCACATAGCTGATTTCGACATCGTAAGTACCGGGGTCAATGTTGTTGATGCTGTAAGAACCATCCCAATCGGTGATCGTTCCCGTAACCAGATTGCCATCTTTGTACAGGGCCACCTGGGCACCGATCAAAGGTTCTTTGGTGTCCAGATCGGTAACGACGCCCGACAAGGCTGTCTGCGCATGCAAAGCCCAGACGCCACCTATGAAAAAGGCGCATAAAATAAGTAAATAAGGTCTCATAAATCACTCGTTTTAGTTGATGCATTTCGTTTGATACAGCCTGAGGCTCAAACTGAACGCACAATATTACGCAAAAACTTTCATAGCAGCCAAAGGCAAGGCAAATTTGCTTTGCCTTCCGGCCCGGAAAGTACCATAGGGCAGGGCTAAAGTACGGACATCCCCGCCCCTTTTTATCGCCCTCTGCGGGCAAACTTGTCAGCTAACTGACGAAACCCGAGTTTGAGTGCTTTATTTCTCAATACACCAGACTCTTCAACACCCGCTCGCCCAGGCCGGGTACACTGATTCGTATCAAATACAAACCCGGAGATACCGGACGTCCCGACAAATCCCGCATATCCCACTGCCAATCCGACTCGCCTTCCTGTGCTCTGTGGTACGTACTAACCAAAACGCCTCCGGCCGTGTAAATGGAGACATCACAGTTCCCGGGCAAAACGGAGATGACCGGCCCCATACCGGAAAGCTTATAGACGGGATTGGGATATAAACTTACATCGCTCAAAGGACCTTGCCCCTCACCCGCCACCTCTTTGGTATCTGTGGTAACATACAGCTCAAAGCAGTTGTCAAAGGCCTCCTGTGCCAAATCATCCGCAGCCAGCAACGGGCTCAAATCCGGACAGGGGTAATCCTGATTGGCCACCCAGGGCAATCCAAAAATCAACTCGCTGATCTCCCCCGGCTGCAAAGTGCCCGGGCCGGATGACATCACCATGCGCCGATCAGCATCACTAAGAGATACCGTACACATAGACCAACCGGCAGAATCATTTGGCACAGAAGGAAAGGCAAAATGCGTAACTATCAAACCAGGCTCTGAGTAACCGTCTCCACCATAGTACAAAGGATACCCGTCAATCCAATGAGCGGTCAACAAATTGTAAAATTGTTCCGGAGCATTGGGGCCGGAAAGGTAATATGGAACGTCTAAGCCCGAATTGTTGTAATACATAAAAGAAGTCATACCGCGCTCCACCGTATCAAAAACCACTTCCCCATTGATGGTGTCTGCGCTCACCTCCCAGGAGCCCCGAAGAAAGTCAATACCCAAAATGGGTATTTCCTCCCCATAAGTGGGGATATCCATACAAGAGCCCAGGGGATCTCCGTCCACATCATCGGCATTATAGACATAAGCCAGGCTGCGCGTGGTATCACAACCTATGTAGTCATCCATGTAGCAGCCGAGATCTGCATCCACCCAAAGACCGAAAAACATGCTGTCCAAAGGTTCTGCATTTCGCGAAATGATTTTGTGGCGCTGGAAAGTCATGTCGTTGATGGCATCTCCCGTGCCAAAGGAAAAGGCCAGGGCCTGTATCTCGACTTGCAGAGGTACGCCCATAGATTGGGCGTGAATATTGGAGCCGTGGTCATTGTATATCCAAAAGATCATCTGATCGGCATACTTCGGTCCCTCACAGCCCTGATACGACAAAATGGGGTAATCGCCATCTAAGGGATTGTAAAGCTCATCCCCGTTTTCATCCCAAAATTCTGCCAGGCCCTGATCGGTTGCCGGCAAGGGGAAGCCATACATCTGCTCAAAATAGGGATTCCCACGGGCAGGCCATCCCTTTACGCCGGCGGGAATGTTCTCCGAGTCATAGGGAATGCCATTGGCAGCCGCTTCGAGAAGACTCCGATGCAGCTCTATCTCCTCGGCATACACTTCAAAAAAGCGGTCCCAATTGTAACAAACTGCAGCCTCTGTCTCTCCCGACAAATCCAGGGGGCCGGGCCAAAAATCAGAACTTCCATAAGTATTTCCATAAGTCTGGCAAGCCGTTTTGAGATTTCCGGAAGGGTCAAAAGCGCCCAGCCAAAGGCCGGCGGCAAAAATAGAAGAAACGCCCTGCTCATTCGGGTCATCGGGATGAGGGACGATGTAAGCGGCATCCTGGCGAGTCCACCACATATCTCCGCCCGTAAGCAAATGAGCGCGTACATTGTTCACTTTCGTGTAAATGCCCGTCAAATCAGTCAGATAGCGGTTAACGCCCTGCACGATTTGGGCTTGAGCCGTAATGCATTCCGAGCGATAAGCAGAGTGCACGGGCCTGCTACCTTTCTCCGGGCCTTTGTAGGCCAGCGAAGCAAAAGCAAAAAAACAAAAGAAGGTGCAAAAGGGTATTATTCTTTTCATCAGGCAAAATTTTTACAGGAATTCACAAAGCTTCACATTGCGACCCATACTTTTTCTGCCCCTTCCGGTCTTTTTAGTCAGCAGAATGACAAAAAAGAGTTTTCTTTGCACAATGGTTCATTAAGTTTTTGGCTATCTGTCTCCATCAGAAACCAAACTATCAAGTTGAATCAGCTTAAACCCGCGAAAATCCGCCGCACCCGCGAAAATCCGCGTTCTATTACGGCATTGTTGCCTACCGTCAATAGTGACATGATAGAACGCGGATGACGCGGATTG
>WGBN01000089.1 GCA_015494245.1 Saprospiraceae bacterium
GCCAAACGCGCTTCAAAAACTTATAAAGCCCCATACATGCCAAGATGCCAAAAGGAACTGCTATGAGATTCAACACAAAACGATTTGAGTCCTCGACAAAAGAGCCCGTCATAAAGAAATAAAGCCCTATTACAAGACCTCCGAGAAAAGTCCCCAGGTAGTAAGACAATACTCCTACAATGGCAAAACCCCATTGATGCTTCCCATACTTGCCTGCCAATTCATAGAAGTTCTTTCCGATGAAGTAAATCAGTAAAATTCCAAGCATAGTTGTTCTTTGTTTAGTTTGAATAACAGCACAAAGATAAGTCTTTTTGCGTAATTTGCAAACTCAGACTCAGTTCAGCGGGCTGAAGCCCGCTGAGCTTAGGGCGGGCTGAAGCCCGCCCTACTATTTCTTCCTAAAGAAAATGTCAATAGGCACGCCCGAAAAATCGTATTCCTTGCGCAGTTGATTTTCCAAATAATTGCGATAGCTCTCTTTCACGTGCTTGGGATGGTTGCAGAAGAAAGCAAAGGCCGGATAGTGCATCGCCAATTGAGTGGCGTATTTGATTTTGATATACAAGCCGCGATGTGAGGGCGGCGGCACGCGCTTAATCGCTTCCTGGATGAATTCATTCAACTCGGAGGTTTTGATGCGACGGCTTCGGTTTTCATAAACCTGTAAAGCTGTATCTAAAGCCTGCATGATGCGCTGTTTTTCCAGCACCGAAATAAAGACGATGGGCACATCCGTAAAGGGTGCGATTTTTTCGCGAATTTCCCTTTCGTAATCGCGGGCAGTCAGGGTTTCCTTTTCGACCAGATCCCATTTGTTGACGAGAATAACTACTCCCTTATGGCGGCGCAAAATGACCTGCAAAATGCTCAGGTCCTGCGCCTCTATGCCGGTGCGGGCGTCTATCATCAGCAGACAGACATCGGCATCTTCAATCGCCTTCACGGCGCGCATGACGGAATAGAACTCCAGATTCTCCCGCACGCGTGCCTTTTTGCGTATGCCTGCCGTATCTATCAGCATGAAATGCTTGCCAAATTTCTTGTACTCGCTGTGTATGCTGTCGCGTGTCGTTCCGGCTATATCGGTAACGATGTTGCGATCGACACCTAACAGTGCATTAGTAAAAGAAGATTTACCTACATTGGGCCGCCCCACAATGGCTAATTTGGGCAGATCGGTCTCCACCGGCTCCTCCTCCCCCAATTGTTCTGTTACAGCATCTAACAAATCTCCCGTTCCGCTGCCGGTCATGGAGGAGACGAAATACGTTTGCTCAAAACCCAGGCTCCAAAATTCGTTGGCATCCAACATGCGCTGGTGATTGTCCACCTTATTGACCACGAGAAAAACCGGCTTTTGGGTACGGCGCAGCATTTTAGCCACTTCCTCATCCAGATCGGTCAGGCCTGTAGTTACATCCACCAAAAAGAGAATCACCTCTGCTTCATCAATAGCAATTTGCACCTGCTCCCGTATGGCCGCTTCAAAAACGTCATCCGAGTTCTGGACAAAGCCTCCGGTGTCCACCACCGTAAAGCCCTTGCCATTCCACTCGCAACGGCCGTAGAGACGATCGCGCGTAACGCCGCTGATGTCGTCAATAATGGCTTTACGCTCGCCGATGAGGCGATTGTACAGGGTAGATTTACCTACGTTTGGACGCCCGACTATGGCGACAATGTTGCTGCTCATTTTTTTAATTTCTATGCTCAAGGCAAATGAAACCCGCGACCCGTAAATTACGCTTTTTCTTGTATTTATAAGTAGTTTGGGCGGCTTGCGCCGCCCAAACCACTTCCCTTAAAACAGCACCTCAACCTCGCTTCCTTCCCACAACTGCCCTTGCTCGTCTAAACTCACCAGGTTAAGGCCGGGCTTTTTTCCGGCTTCAAGACTTCCCAGCTCCTGCTCGAAGCCGAGGGCCTTTGCACCGTTTAAACACGCCCACTCTACCAAAGTTTCGAGCGAAATGAAGGATTGATAGCGGGCAATGGTCTTCATCTCCTCCAGAATGGAGAGCTGCCAGTTGGAAGTCAGGCTGTCTGTGCCCAGCGCGACCTTCGCCCCGGCATCCAAAAAATGCTGATAGCGGGGCAAACGGTTCTCGATGTATAGGTTGGCATTCGGACAACTCACCCAGTAGCTCTCCGGATTCCAGGCCTGCACAGCCCGGATATCCTCCTCAGTACTGCAAGTGTTGTGCACCAGCAACAGGCGAAAGTCCGGCTCCGGCAAATGGCGCATGGTATAGTGCGGAGAAGATTTGCCGAAAGGCAAAAAATCCGGCACCGCTGCGCCAAAGTCCTTAAAAAATGCGGGAAAGTCGCCCGACAAATCTTTAAACAGAGCATCCTCATGCGGCGTTTCCTGATTGTGTATGCTGAGGGTTCCTCCCGCCGGCGCCTCTTTTCGAATGAGCTCAAAAAGACGGGGCGAGACCGTGTACGGCGCATGAGGAACAAAAGATTTTCGGTCTTTTCCTTCTCCGGGCTGTACTTCATAAACTTCCCGCCCTGCTGCAAAAACGGCATCTGCCCCACTGCCCTGCATAAAATCAAAAAGCTCTACAAAAGTGTAATAGCGAATGGGACTCCGGCGCTTCACATCTGCCGTATCTGCCTTGTTGGAGATATCTCCTACAGCCACGATGCCGGCCTTGCGCATTTCTTCATCGCCCCTCTGAATGGCCTCCTCAATCTGCTCTTGCGGAAAATCCCGAAGGCTGACAACACCCTTTAAAAAAGGCAAAAGCGTGCTCCCCGTGCCCACCAGGCCTTTCATGTGCGAAAGCTCCAAGTGGCAGTGTGCATTCACAAAGCCCGGCATCAAAGCGCCGCGATGTACCTCCAATTCCGAAGCATCGAAATCCTCCCGCCTGCCGACTTGCTGCACGCGGCCCTCTTCATCAAGCACCACCACGCCTTCCCGCAAGGGAGCGCCTGCTGCCGTAAAAAGCCAATCGGCTGTAATTTTTCTAAAGCTCATGACATTTATTTGTTGTCACTCAAATCATGCACCAACAATCCGTTTCTCATGCGTGGCTCAAACCAGGTGGACTTGGGCGGAAGCACTTTGCCTGCATCTGCAATATGCAAAAAATCTTCTATATCTACCGGATAGAGCACAAAGCCGATGCGGTTTTCACTCTTCTGAACAATTTGCTCAAAAACATCTATCCCACGAGGCCCTTCCACATATTTGAGCCGACCATCTGTACGGGGGTCTTTGATGTGCAAAAGGTCCTGCAAAACCAACTCGTTGAGCAGAGAGACGTCCAACACGACTTCCTCTTTTTCATAAGCCTCCAGCACTTCCGGGCGCCAGCGCAGGCGAAACCACTCCTGCTGTAACAACATAAGCCACTCGTGTTTTTCGCGGGGCGGTTGGTATTTCTCCAGAGGCTCAATGTCAACCAGGGCAGACAAACGCGCCATCAGTCCGGCCGGAGAAAGGTGGTCCATCTCTGTTACTACGCGATTGAACTCAAAGATGTCCAATTCGCCTGTCGGGAAAAAAGCCGTAAGCAAATAATCATAGCCCGGAGCCAACCCCTCTTCTTCAGCCTGCCGGCGCAGCCTGGACATGGCCGCCGTGCGATGATGGCCGTCGGCAATGTACGCAACAGCGACTTCCTCGGCAAAGAGCTTCTGCAACCTGGTCAGCGTCTTTTCATCCTTGATCTCCCAAACCCAATGATGCTCGTCTTCTTCTTCAAAATAGTAATGCACAAAAGGGTCCTTCTCCTTCATTCGCTTTTTGATGAGCTTATCTATAGCCTCCACAGCGACGTAAGTCAATAAAACCGGCTTGACCACAGCCCGGCGGTGCATGAGCAACTGGATCTGGCGCTGCTCCTTGGCAGCCAGGGTGTGCTCGTGTACTCTGATATGCCCCTGCTCGTACTCCTCCATGGATGCCAGGAGCAACAGCCCCGTATAAGAACGCCTGGCCTCATCAATGCGATAAATATACATGCCGTCTTGCTTGCGCTGCTTGAAAAATCCGCTGTCGCGAAAGACGGGATACTCTTCCTTCACCTTACCGAAAAAGGAATCCGGCGAGGTAATCAGTTTCTTACGCGGATAAACCGCTCTAAACGGACGAACTTGCATTTCACTTGTTTACAGTCGTAAAACGCCCCCAAAGGAGCAAGCAACACCTGCTGCCGCCGGCAAAGATAGCATATTTGAGGATAAGCCCGCAGCCCGATTCAGAAGCACAACTTTAACCTCCCCATAACACAACCATAGAAGCAGCTTAACAAATTTTAAGGCGCCTGAGCCGTTTTCTATCTGTGTTTACACGGCAGCGCAATGCTCTGCCTTTTTATTACACCAAAATCGAAAACCATGAAACGCCTCGTTAAGCTGCTTTCCCTCGCTTTTGTCTTTTTCGCCTTTGCGGCAAATGCTCAAGACATCTATATCGGTCCCAAAGTGGGCGTCAATTACGTAACGGTTGCAGCCCCTCTCTCAAACGAACTGGGAGTTGATAAGCTCCTCACCGCTGATTTTGGCGCCATGGCCGAGATTGAATTTGGCGACATGTTTTCCCTCCAGGGCGAATTGATGTACGCCCGCAAGGGTTTCAGCATCACGCAAAATTTTGACATCCCCATCAACGAAAACCTCACCATTCCCGCCGGCCTCAAAGTACTCAACAACTCCAATTATCTGGAATTGCCGGTCATGGCCAAAATCCGCTTCAACGGAGACAAACCACTGGAAACCTACCTGCTCGGCGGAGCCTCTGTGGGCTATCTGATGAGCAACCGCATCCGCACCCAGGCTGACCTCATCGTCAACCTCACCGTGATTGACACCAAAATACCGCTCAACGACATCAACCGGGCCGACTTCTCCCTCATAGGCGGTGCCGGCTTTGCTGCTAAATTGCCTGTCGGCAAATTCTACATGGACGTGCGCTACCGCCACGGCCTGAGCGAACTGGTCAACATCCCCTTGCTCACCGATAAAGTCCAAAACCGCGGCCTGCTCGTCTCTGCAGGCTATGCCATCAACTTCTAATCTCCCCGGAGAGTATCCTTCAAAAGCTCCTGCCCATGGCAGGGGCTTTTTTTATGCCCGCGACAAAAAGTCAGAATTTTTGGAAAAACTGTGACATTATGGCGAAATAAACTCCTTGGCACACAAAGTGATAGAGACAAAAATGGAGCGCAATGCACGCCCATCATTTTTTAACAACAAAAAAATAAAGAGCCATGAAAAAATGGATTTTTCTCGCTATATTGCCTCTGTTTTTGTTTTCCGCTTGTCAGGAAAAAGGACAGGAGTTGCTTTCCTCTTCAAAAGCAACCTATGAAGCGACCACTACACCGAACAACCTGATGATGCCCGAAGACACGCTCTACGGACACATCATGCAGGAAATGAACGACAAAACCGAAGCGCTACGCGCTAAAATGAATGAGGAAGCGCTAAGCGCCATACTCGAAACCCGCAGCATTTTACAAAGCATCCGCGAAGGAGATGCAGATGCAGCAGAAGCCAAGACCAAAGAACTCATCGGGAAATTTGCCATCATCACTACAGCCAATCCCGATCTGCAACTGCTGCCTGCCGATGCAAAGGCCACCATCAACGAAACCGTTACGGATTTAAAGACCATCAACGAACTCACCAAACAGGTAGATGAGGCCGTAGCCAAAGGCTATTATCAGGCAGCCAAACCCATTCTGGAAAACCTCTCCAGCGAAGTGATCATCAGCAAAGTGTATATCCCTCTGGGTACTTATCCTGCAGTTCTGACAGAGGTAGGTACACTGATCAAAGAGGGCAACTTAAACGATGCAGCCATTCTGCTCGAAAACGCCCTCGGCACCCTGGTCATAGAAGAGACCGTCTTGCCGCTGCCGGTCTTGAAGGCTCAGCAACTGATCATAGAAGCTGCAAAACTCGACACCGACCAGGAAGCCGACCGCGCACTGGCACTCAACTACCTGGAAAATGCCGATTACCAGCTCACCATGGCCGAAGCCCTCGGCTATGGCAAGCGCAACGAAGACTACAAAGGTCTGCACCAGTCCATCAAAGAGCTGAAAAAGCAAATCGAAAAGCAAGAAGCCAAAGAACAAATCCAGGCTTCTGTTGAACAGCTCAAAAAGGACATGAAAACCTTCCGCGAAAAATATTTTGCCTTTGGCAAAAAGGATAAAAA
>WGBN01000090.1 GCA_015494245.1 Saprospiraceae bacterium
CTCCAATACCGGCTTCGTCATCGCACGGCAGGGCAGCCAAAGCAGCTACCTGCGCCTGCGCGATGCCGAAAGCCTCTCCCTCAGCCGCTTCAACACCTCCGGCGTCAAACCCCAAAAAGGCCTCAAAGGCTACTTCTATGCCGAACGCGGCGTCTGGCGCCCGGGAGACGAAATCTATCTCAACTTCGTCCTCGAAAACCAAGAACAAAACTTCCCCGACAACATGCCCGTTACCTTCGAGCTCTATGACGCCCGCGGCCAACTACGGGAAAAACGCACAAGCTCCGAAAACCAGGGCGGCATCTACCCCCTCCACTTCAAAACAGAAAGCTCAGACCCCACCGGCTCCTGGACCGCCAAAGTACAGGTGGGTGGAGCAAGCTTTCGCAAAATCCTGCGCATCGAGACCATCAAACCCAACCGCCTCAAAGTCAAACTCGACTTCGGCAAAAAACTCCTAAGCGCCAAAGACGAACCCCACACCGCCACGCTCAGCTCCCAATGGCTGCACGGAGCGCCCGCCTCCAAATTGCGCGCCGTAGTCGAAATGCAACTGCTGCCCGCAAAAACGAAATTCGAAAAATTCCCCTCCTTCGTCTTCAACGACCCCGTATATAAACTCCAACACTCAGGCTCGCCGGAGGTCATCTTCGAAGGCCTGCTCGACGAAAACGGCCAAGCCTCTTTCTCCCGCAAACTCGTGGGCAACAGCAAATTTCAACCGGGCATGCTGCGCCTCCTCTTCAATACCCGCGTCTTCGAAAAAGGCGGCGACTTCAGCACCAACACCCAAGTGCTCAAATACTCACCCTACCCCTACTACGCAGGCGTCGAAATCCCCCTCAACAACTACCGCAGCAAACGCCTCGACATAGGCGAAGAAAAAGAACTCACCTTCGCCTCCGTGGACGAAAACGGCAAAGCCCAAGCCAATCGCAAACTACAGGTAGAAATCTATCGCGTCAACTGGCGCTGGTGGTGGGACGATGAAGACGAATCCCTCGCCCGCTACATCAACGGCCCCGAAGCCCTCTCCATAAAAACCGCCACCCTCACCACCAACAGCAAAGGCCTCGCTAAACTGCCCGTCAAAGTAGATGAGTGGGGCCGCTACCTCGTGCGCGTCTGCGATACCGAAAGCGGCCACTGTGCAGGCGACTTCTTCTACGCCGGCTACCCCTGGTACGACCAGGACGGCATGGCCGACAAAAGCGCAGCCAGCATGCTCGCCCTCTCCGCCAATAAAGACGCCTACCAAACCGGCGAAAAAATAGAACTCAACATCCCCGCCGCCAACAACAGCCGCCTGCTGCTCACCCTCGAAAACGGCAGCGGCATCCTCCAGGCCAAATGGTACGACCTCCAGGCAGGCAGCAACACCATCTCCTTCACGGCAACGCCCGAAATGAGCCCCACCATCTATGCCTTCGCTACCCTCATCCAAGCTCACGCACAAACCGAAAACGACCGCCCCATGCGCATGTACGGCCTCATCCCTCTGCGCATAGAAGAACCCGCAACACACCTCCAACCCGTACTCAGCACAGCAGATGAATTCCGACCCAACAGCAAAGTCAAAATATCCGTCAGCGAAGCCCAGGGCCGACCCATGGGATATACCCTCGCCATCGTGGACGAAGGCCTGCTCGACCTCACCAACTTCAAAACTCCCAACCCCTGGGATGGCTTCTACGCCAAAGAAGGCCTCGGCGTAAAAACCTTCGACCTCTACGACTACGTCCTCGGCGCCTACAGCGGCAAAATCAGCCGACTGCTCAGCGTCGGCGGCGACGACGAAATAGCCCCCGAAAAAGCCAAAGAACGCGAAGCCAACCGCTTCAAACCCATGGTCGTACACCTCGGCCCCTTCTACCTCGAAAAAGGCCAAAAAGCCTCCCACGAAATCGAAATCCCCAACTACATAGGCTCCGTCCGCGTCATGCTCGTAGCCGCCAATCCCGACCAAAAAGCCTATGGCAAAGCCGATAAAACAGTACCGGTACGACAAGAACTCATGCTCCTCGCTACACTCCCCAGAGTCCTCGGCCCGGGCGAAAGCCTCGACCTGCCGGTCAACCTCTTCGCCATGAAAGACAATGTACGCTCCGTAACAGTACAACTTCAGCCCGACAACCAACTCATCCAACTCCAAGGCCCCGCCAAACAACAAATCCGCTTCGAACGACCGGGCGAAAAAATGGCCTACTTCCCCATCCGCGTAGCCGAAGCCACGGGCATTGCTAAAATAACTGTTACAGCCTCGGGCAACGGCTTCGAAAGCCACCAGGAAATCGAAATCCAGGTGCGCAACCCCAACCCCTACATCACCAAATACACAGACAAATTCCTGAACGGCCCCTCCACCTGGCAACAAGACTACAGCCCCATAGGCATACAAGGTACCAACGAGGTCTATCTCGAAGTCTCCACCCTGCCCAACATAGACCTCGGCAACCGCCTCAACTACCTCATCCACTACCCCTATGGCTGCATCGAACAAACCACTTCCTCAGGCTTCCCGCAACTCTACCTTCCGGAAATCCTCGACCTCAGCGAAAGCCGTAAACAGGAAATCGAACGAAATGTCAAGGCCACCATCAAGCGCCTCAAAAATTTCCAACGCGCCGACGGCACCTTCGCCTACTGGCCCAACGGCAATTACTACAACCCCTGGAGCGACATCTACGCCGGCCACTTCCTCATCGAAGCCCAAAACAAAGGCTACAACGTACCCGCCGGCATGCTCAACCGCTGGCTCAAAGCCCAAAAGAAAAAAGCCCGCGCCTGGGACCCCAAACAAAACGAACTCGGCTTCTATCGCTACCAAAGCGATCTCGAACAGGCCTACCGCCTCTATGCCCTCAGCCTCGCCCAAAAACCCGAAATGGGCGCCATGAACAGATTGAGAAACATGAACAGCCTTTCGGCAAATGCCCGCCTGCGCCTCGCCGCTGCCTACGCCCTGACCGGTAAATCCAGGGCCGCTCAAGAACTCATCAACGGCATTTCCACGCAAGTGGACGACTACATCGGCCTCTCCGGAACCTTCCCCTCCCCCCTGCGCGACCAGGCCCTCATGCTGGAAACCTTCACCCTCACCGACCAAAACGAAAAAGCCGCCAAAGTGCTCAACGCCATGGCCGAAAACCTCAACGCAGACCGCTGGTGGAATACCCACGCCCTCTCCCAAGCCCTCGTCAGCATCGGCAAATTCGTCGCCAAAAAACAACTGAAAAACAGCCCAATCCACTTCAAATACCGCGTGGACAACAACAGCCAACAACTCGTCCAATCCGACAAAGCGGTCTTCCTCCTCCGCCTGCCCGACAAAAACAGCCGCCTCCAGGTCGAAAACCTCTCAAAAGGCGGCCTCTACCTCCGCCTCGTAACCACCGGACAACCCCTCAGCGGACAAGAAACGCCCCAGGAGAAAAACCTCAAACTCTCCGTCAAATACACCGATATGCAGGGCAACCCCATATCCCCCGCAAAACTCCCACAGGGAACAGACTTCCTCGCCGTAGTAGAAATCCAACAAGCCCCCGGAAGCCTCTACGCCAAACGCATGCTGCGCGAACTGGCCCTCCAACAAATCTTCCCCTCCGGCTGGGAAATCACCAACACCCGCCTCCAAAACCTCTCCTTCGGAAAAGAATCCTCCTACACCTATCGCGACATCCGCGACGACCGCGTAACAACCTTCTTCAACCTCTACGCCCAAAACAAAGCAACCTACATCGTCCGCCTCACAGCTGCCTACAAAGGCCGCTTCTACCTCCCCGCCACAAAAGCAGAAGCCATGTACAACAACAACATCACAGCCAACACCAAAGGAATGTGGGTAGAAGTAACAAATTAAGGCATAAATCCGCATCTGCCTGCAGCAGACAGGTGCTATTGGCTATTGGTGCAAACAGTAATGCCTTAATAGAACGCGGGCTTCGGCAAGCTCAGCCTGGCAG
>WGBN01000091.1 GCA_015494245.1 Saprospiraceae bacterium
CCTTTGAACATGTCTTCGCTGGCTACGCAGGCAGGTGTTGCCGTGAATACGGTGAAGACCTGGCTGTCTGTATTGGAGGCTTCTTACATTTTGTTTTTTCTTTCACCTTATCATCGCAATTTTAACAAGCGCATCATCAAGTCGCCCAAGCTGTATTTTTTTGATACGGGTTTGTTGTGCCATTTGTTGGGCATTGGCGGGCCGGAGCCATTGGATATGCACCCTTATTTTGGCAGCATTTTTGAGAATCTGGTCATTGCGGAGCTTTACAAGAAGCGCGCCAATGCGGGCAAACGTCCTGTGTTTTGGTTTTGGCGGGACCAGCATCAGCATGAAGTGGATTTGATTATTGAAGAAGAGGGGCAGCTCATGGCGATAGAAATCAAGGGCAGTCAGACGTACAATGCCCGTCTGGCATCCGGTTTGAAAAAATGGAAGAAATTGACAGGAGCACATGCCGGCCGCAGGTTTTTGGTGTATGCCGGTTCTGAGGAAATGGAATTGGAAGATTTTGAGCTGCGTCCCTGGAGCAGGGCGATAAAAGAGATTTGATTTTCTTACCTTTGTTGACATGAAAGCTTTTTTCAGGCGGCTGCCTTTGCCTTTGTTGTTGTTCCTGTGGGCCGTAGCCCTATGGGCGCAGCCGTCTGACAACCCCTTTGATTTGGTGGTGGCGGGCAGCGGGGCGGAGCGGGTCGTTTTTAAGAGCGACAATCCCTTTGATTTGGAGGCTGTGAGTGCCGATGTACTGCCGGACCCGGAGTATTTGGACGCTTCGGCGCCTGCCGGAGAGCGGGGGGCAACTGCTGAGGACGAGTCGCCTGCCGAGGCAGCAGTGCAGCCTGTGGAGGAGGCAGGTACTTATCGCTTCAAGCTGTTTGTTTCGCTTTTTTTGGCCTTGTTTGCGGGCATTTTGCTCTCCGTTTACCGGTCTTATTTCAAGAATCTCTACGGGGCCTTTACCACTGAGAATTTGCTGACGCTCTTGCTGCGCGAGCAGACCAAGGGCATACAGATGCCTTATTGGGCGTTTTATCTGCTCTTCTTTTTCAGTGCGGGTTTTAGTCTTTATTTGCTGTTGGGTTCGCGTGTAGCCTGGCCGTTTAGTCCACTGGAGCTCTGGCTTTTGCTGTCGGTGGGCGTTTTTGTCGTCTTTTCCCTGAAGCATCTGCTGTTGGCTTTGACGGGGCTGGTCTTTCCGCTGGCGAAGCCTTTGGGGGTGTATAGCTTTACCATCATGGTGTTCAACAGCATCATGGGCCTGTACCTGGTTTTTGTGAACGTATTTTGGGCACTGGGCCCCGAAGGCGTCCGCCATATTGCCTTTTACGCCTTTGCGGGGGGCGTCATGTTGTTCTATCTGTATCGGGTGTTGCGCACTCTCTTTATTGCCATGCCCTACGCCATTTCTTCCCCGCTGCATTTTTTGTTGTATATTTGCGCCGTCGAATTAGCCCCCCTGCTTGTGGTGTGGCGTTTCGTGGCGGATAAAATCGCTGCGGGCTTTTGAGGGCATTTCACGAAAGTGCCTGAAAAATCCGCACCTGTGGTCTTTAAACCGCGTGGTGTGCGTTTTTCATGGCATTTCACGAAAGTGCCTGAAAATCGCACCACCATGATGAGATGAGTCTGCTTTGGAGCATGAGCGCCGAAGCGGGAGGAGATACACGGAGGCCCGAGAGAGGCTACTTAAAAAAACAGCTCGAAAAGGGCTGAGCGTGCCGGCCGGAAAGCCGCCCTCAGTCCGGATTTCGAATAAACGCGAACTTGAGAATGGGCGCAGAAGCAACAGCCGTTAAAGAGACCTACAAAAAGGTAAAGACCATTTTGGTCTCCCAACCCAAACCCGAACGCTCTCCTTACTACGAACTGGAGAAAAAATACCGCCTGACCATAGACTGGCGGCCCTTCATCCAGGTAGAACCGGTGAGCACGAAAGAATTCCGCAAGTACAAAATCAGGCCTGATGAGTACTCGGCCATTATCTTCACGAGCAAGAATTCGGTGGACCACTTCTTCCGGATTTGCAAGGATATGCGCATCGAGATGCCTCCTTTGGAGACGCGCTACTTCTGCATGACGGAGACCATCGCCAACTACCTGCAGAAGTTTATCGAGTACCGCAAGCGCAAGGTCTTTGTGGGCAAACGCAGCATCGAAGACCTCAAGCCCATGCTGATGAAGCATCGCAACAAAGAAAAATTCCTGTTGCCCTGCTCGAACATGGGCAGCATGGAAGTGGCCAACTTCCTCGAAGAAAAAAACTTCGACTGGCAGCACGCCATGATGTACCGCACCGTCAGCAGCGACCTGAGCGACCTCAGCGATGTGACTTACGACATCCTGGTTTTCTTCAGCCCCCTCGGCATCAAATCCCTTTTTGAAAATTTTCCCGACTTCAAACAAAACGAAACGCGTCTTGCCGTGTTTGGTAATAAGACAGCCCAAGCCGTGGAAGAGCGTGGCCTGACCATCAACATCAAGGCTCCCACGCCTGAGACGCCTTCCATGACCATGGCGCTGGAAAACTACATCAAACAAGCAAACAAAAAGTAAAACATGGCAGCGAAAAGCAGTTTCTCCGAGATCATCAAATCCCAAACTCCCGTTCTGGTAGATTTTTATGCCGATTGGTGCGGCCCCTGCCACGCCATAGCTCCCATCCTCAAGGATGTCAAGCGCGAGTTGGGCGACAAGGTGAAAATTGTCAAAATTGACGTAGATAAAAACAATCAACTGGCATCTAAATTGCAGGTGCGCAGCATCCCCACCATCATGCTCTTCCAAAATGGCGAACTGAAGTGGCGCGCTATGGGCGTGCAACCTAAGGAGGTGTTGAAGCAGCAGGTGGAAGCGTTGCTTTGAGGGGTTGTTGTCGGTTGTCGGTTGTCGGTTAGCGGGGCGGGCTTTAGCCCGCCTGCAAGCTAAGCGGGCTTTAGCCCGCAACACCATGCCTCGAATACGAACGTTTGTTGGTGAAATTGGTTGAATTGGTTGAATCGGTTAAATCGGTTGAATCGGTGGAATTGGGAATGTCGGTTAGGATCGGGGAGCCTGCCTGCCGATGGCTCAACAGCAGGCAGGCTGACGAAGGAAGACCCCCGAGCCGGCCTGATTGACTGGTTAAATCGGTTGAATCGGTGGAATTGGTTGAATTAGGAATGTGAATCTTATGTTTTTTAAAGCTGCTGACATAGCGCATTTGACGGATGCCCGGTACTTTGCGGCTATGGGTGCGCATTGGTTGGGTTTTGCGGTGCCCATGCCCGGGGAGGAGGGTGCTTCGGCGGCTTATGTCCGTTTGCGGGAGATGATTTCCTGGGTGGAGGGGCCGGAGCCGGTGGCTGAGTTATTGCGCAGGCCTACCGAAGCGGAGGCGGAGGAGATTGTGCTTGCTACGGGCATCCAGGCTTTGCAGTGGCCGGCTGAGTTTGGCGCTGTGGAGGCACTTCATTTGCCGCCAGGGAGTGAACATTTTGCCTTTTTTTCCTTTCCGGCTTCGCTTTGTGCTTCCGATTTCCTTCGCGATTTGCGCCGGCAGTTGGAGCGTCATGTGGCTTTCGCCAAACATCTGGTCTTGCGCCTGGAGGGCGCTCTTTCTGTTGAAGCCTGCTCGCTGCTCCCCACCCTCTTTGAAGGCCTCCCCCTCATCCTCGAACTCGACTGGACGCCCGAACTTCTGCGTCGGATGGCAGACTCCCGCGGTATAGAGGCCGTGCAATTTCGCGGTGGCGAGGAGGAAGCGCCGGGGGTGAAGTCTTACGATGAGCTGGAGGAGTTGATGGAGCTGCTTTGATTTTAAGTCGTTTGTGCTTCCCGTAAACCTGACGGTATCCGGTATATTCCCGCTTTGCTTCCCATTCCATGCGCCGGATTTGGTCATTTGGATTGGATTGTTTATCTTTGCCGTTGCCTCCTCTTTTGAAGCGTTCTTTTTTGCCTTTTCCTTACCGCTTTTTGGACAAAAAAGCACGTAAAGATTTATACACGAACACGACATTTTGGGTTTAAAATCTTTTGTTATGTCTCTTGCAAGAGAGTTTTGCAGGGGGCTGTTAGAGGGCTTCGTTTGTCCTTTTTTGAGGAGCAAAATGGGTTGTGAACAGTGTTCCTGCATTTACCCCCTCCCCAAGCCCCCAAAAAAGCCCTATCTTTGACCAAAATTTTTGACCATGAAAAAGCTACCCTGGATACTCGCAGCGCTCTTCTTTTTGAGCAGTCTCTTTCTCGTTTATTTTTTTCTCTTCAAGGGGAAGACCGTGCCGGCTGAAGACGGGCGCACGGCCATCTTGATGAAGCCGGAGCATCGCAACTTTGCTTTGCAGGAAATGCGCGGCTTTCTCGAGAGCGTGGCTCAAATTCACGATGGGATTTTGAAGGAAGACCGCGAGCAGATCATCCGGGCGGCGCGCAGCTCGGGGGGGGCGGTGGTGGAGCATGCTCCTGCCGGCTTGATGGCGCGGCTGCCTATGGCTTTCAAGCAGATGGGCTTTGCCGTTCACGGGCTGTTTGACGAGATGGCGGACAGCCTGGAGGCGGGCGGCTCGCTTGAACTGACCCGCGAGCAGCTCAACCTCCAATTCAACAATTGCGTGGCTTGCCACAAGACTTTTAAAATCGAAATCGAACAGTGAAATTGCTTATCTCCTGCTCCGAAGAAGTACGCGCGGCCCTGCAGGGCGGGCAGCCGGTGGTGGCTCTGGAATCCACCATTATTTCGCATGGGATGCCCTGGCCGCAGAATATGGAGACGGCCCTTGCACTGGAGAAAATCGTGCGCGAAGAAGGCGCCATCCCCGCAACCATCGCGCTGCTCGACGGGCGCATTCAGGTGGGGCTCTCGGCTGCCGAGATCGAGCGGCTGGCAGCACCTGAGAGCGAAGTGGTTAAGTGCAGCCTCAGAGATTTGGCAGTGGTCTTGCAGAGAAAAGCGTTGGGAGCAACGACGGTTGCGGGTACGCTGTTCGCTGCAGCCGGAGCCGGTATTCGCTTTTTTGCAACGGGGGGAATCGGCGGCGTCCACAGGGGTGGAGAACAGAGCTTAGACATCTCCGCCGATTTGCCGCAACTGGCGCGTTCGCAGGTGGCTGTGGTCAGTGCGGGCGCGAAATCCATCCTCGACCTTCCGCGGACGCTGGAGTACCTGGAAACCCTGGGCGTGCCCGTCATCGGCTGGCAGACGGATGAGTTTCCGGCCTTTTTTACGCGCAGCAGCGGGCAGCCGGTTGCTCATCGCTACGACTCGGAGGAGCATTTGGCGAAAGCCCTGAAAATCCAATGGTCTCTGCCCCTGCCCCAGGGCGTGCTGGTCGCTAATCCCATCCCCGAAGCCTTCGAACCGGAGGCAGAGCCTATACAACGGGCTACGGAGCAGGCTTTGGCGGAAGCGAAGGAACAGAATATTTACGGAAAAGCGCTTACGCCCTTTCTGCTATCCCGAGTTGAGCAACTTTCAGGGGGATTGAGCCTTTCGGCAAATGTGAAACTGGTCGAGAACAACGCCCGTCTTGCAGCCCGACTGGCACGGGCTTATGCGATTTCGTAAAAGGTGACTAATGGATAAACAAAAGAAAACCATTCTCGTTACGGGAGGCTGCGGGTATATCGGCAGCCATACCATCATAGATTTGTTGGACAAAGGTTATGAGGTGGTCTCCGTGGACAATCTGGTGAACAGTACGGAGGACAGCCTCGACCGCATCGAAGCTGTTACGGGGAGGCGGGTGGTGAATGAGCGCATAGACCTCTGTGATTTTGATGCCTTGCGGCAAATGTTTGAGCGGTATCCGGAGGTGAGCGGTGTTGTTCACTTTGCGGCTTTGAAAAGTGTAGGGGAGTCGGTGCAGCAGCCCCTTCGCTATTACGAGAACAACATTACGGGGCTGGTGAACCTGTTGCGTTGCGTTCGGGAGTTTGAGGTGAGGGAATTTGTCTTTTCTTCTTCCTGCTCGGTTTATGGCAATGCGGAAAAACTGCCCGTTACGGAGGAGACGCCTTTGCAGGAGGCAGAGAGCCCTTACGGGCGGACGAAGCAAATGGGGGAGGACATTTGCCGCGATTTTGTGGCCGCCTGTCCGGAGCATCGCTGTGTGTTGCTGCGGTACTTCAATCCTGCAGGCGCGCATGAGAGCGGCTTGATTGGCGAGGCGCCGGGCAAAGAGCCCGAGAATCTCGTACCCATCATCATGGATGCGGCGCTGGGCGTGCGCAGGGAAGTGGTGGTGTTTGGGGATGATTACCCGACGCGCGACGGCTCCTGCATCAGGGATTACATCCACATCATGGATTTGGCGGAAGCCCACAGCCTGGCGCTGGCTTTTGCAGCGAAGGCGCCGGCGGGAAGTTGTGAAGTCTTTAATGTGGGCAGCGGTACGGGAACGACGGTGCTTGAGGCCATCGCCGCTTTTGAACGGAGTACGGGCGTGAAATTGCCCTGGCGTATCGGGCCGCGCCGCCCGGGGGATGTGGTGGCTATTTATGCCAATTACGACAAAGCGGCACGGCTGCTCGGATGGCAACCGCGCCGCTCTATGGACGACATCATGCGCACGGCCTGGGCCTGGGCACGACGTTGGCGGAAAGATTGAAACTTCCCTTATTGGGCGTTGTACTTTTCGATTACTTCTTCCAGTTCGTACTCATCGCCAGGGGTGTAGCCGTTGTGTACCCACGACATGTATCCCTGCTTGCTGATGACGAAAGTCTGAGGGATGGTGGAGAAGTTGAAGGCATTCTGCAAGGTTTGGGCATCGCCGTGTAAGACGGTGAATTCCCAGCCTTTGGTTTCGACGATGGAGGGGATTTTGGTGAGAGAGCGTTGGTCGTCAATGCTGATAGCGACCAGCTCTACATCGTACTTGTCTAACCATTCTTCGTAAATTTCGGCGATGGCATCCAGCTCTTTTTTGCAGGGCGAGCACCAGGTGGCCCAAAAGCTGAGGATGACCACTTTGCCGGGCTGGTTGCCGTAGGTTTCTAAGAGGTTGACTTCTTCTCCCCCAAGCGTATAAACGGTAACATCGGGAATGGTCTTTTGAGCAGAAAGTGTAGAGAAGAAGAGGATGAAAGCAGAGCAGGTAAAAAGGAGTTTGAGCATTTTCATCTTGAAAAGGATTTGGGTTGTCATCAAAAGAGTTTGTTGTGCATTTGACGAAAGTCAATATTTTTGGTCATGCTTTTGAAGCATTTGGCTTAATTCTTTTTAACATTGCAGCGTTTTTGCCACAGGCGCTACACAGCAATTATAACCGCAAAAGCATGCGCTAAGGTATGGACAAATCATGAAAGAAGCCGGCTCTTAACAGATTTTTAAGCAAAAGTGGCGTGGCTTTGACATGAAACTCATTTTTTCAGGACATCAGTTTACAGGGAGTGACGGGTGTTGCTCTTTGTAAAAACAAGAACGAAAACCAGTCATGAAACAATTTTTCTATGCTCTTTGCGCAATCGTGCTTTGCACGGGGAGCGTGTTTGCCCAGGGGCAACTTTCGGGACGCTTGGAATCCTTTGGCAATTTTTTTCTGCGCGACAGCCTGATCGGGGCGGCCAATACGCCCCAGTACGACCATCAGCTTTACGGTGCGGAGGCCTGGCTGAATCTGAACTATACCCTCAAGGGCTTTGAGTTTCGCACGCGCTTTGATCTTTTTAACAATTCCAATCTGCTGAATCCGCAGGATTCCTATACGGCCCAGGGCATTGGATATTGGTATGTGGGCAAGGAAATAGACCGCTTTAAGGTAGAGGCGGGCTATTTGTACGACCAGATCGGCAGTGGCATCATCTATCGCGCGTATGAAGAGCGGGCTCTGGCCATAGATCAGGCGCTGCTGGGACTCGGCTTGCAGTATCGCCTGGGCGACAACTGGCTGGTCAAAGCCTTTACGGGGCGTCAGAAACAGCAGTTCGACACTTACAAATCCATCATTAAGGGACTTTCGGTAGAAGGCTTTATCGTCAAGGGCGAGGACAAGAAGGTTTTTCTCGTTCCGGGCTTTGGGGTTGTCAATCGCACTTTGGACGACGGGTCTATGCAGAGCCTGGTGTCCAGCCTGGCTACTTACCGCAAGGAGGACCAGTTTTCGCCCACTTACAACACCTATGCTTTTAGTTTTTACAACACGCTGACGCGGGGAGCTTTCAACTGGTATGTGGAGGCGGCGTATAAGACGCGCGACAATTTGAGTGACCCCTTTGGCGAGCGCGTTACGCTGTCGGGGGATACGGTTGTGGGGCCGACTTTTTTCCAGGCGCCGGGCTCGGTTTTATACACCAGTCTGAGTTATGCCAAAAAGGGATTTGGCGCAAGCCTGGAATTTAAGCGCACGCAGAATTTTTCCTTCCGCACCCGTCCGCAGGAGAGCCTGAACCGGGGGCTGGTCAACTTCCTGCCCCCCATGACGCGCGTCAACACTTACCGGCTGACGGCCCGCTATGCGGCGGCTACCCAGGATTTGGGTGAATTGGCTTATCAGGCCGATGTCAGTTATAAATTCAGCAAGCGGCTGCGGCTGAATGTCAATTTTTCCAACATTACCGACTTGGACAATCTGCTGCTCTACCGCGAGCTGTATTCCGAGCTGACTTTTAAGAAGCCGCGGAAGTGGACGCTGGTGGGCGGCTTGCAGTGGTTGCAGTACAATCAGGAGGTGTATTACTTCAAGCCGGATGCGCCGCTTTTGCAGGCGGTAACGCCCTATTTTGATTATTTGTACAAGTTTTCGCGCAAGACTTCCATCCGCTTTGAAGGGCAATACATGAAGGTGGGCAAGGACGAAAAGGGCGAGTTGCACGACTATGGCGACTGGGTGTTTGGCCTGGTGGAATTTGCTGTGGCGCCACACTGGACTTTCACGGTTTCGGATATGTACAACATTCAGCCCGGGCACAACTCTCCGGTGGATGATCAGGGCAACAAGCTGGCCATACATTATCCGCGTTTTGATATTTACTATTCGCAGGGGCCGACGCGCTTTTCGCTCAGCTATGTGAAGCAGGTGGAGGGCATTATTTGCTCGGGAGGTGTTTGTCGCGTGGAGCCGGCCTTTAGCGGCGTCAAGTTGAGCGTGAGCTCTTCGTTTTAGGAACCATTTTTCAGCAATACAAGCCATACGACATGAAAAAGATCACACAAGCAGGCGTATTTTTTGTCTTTCTGGGCCTTTTGCTTTTCTCTTTTCCCTCTTGCGAGGAAATTCCGCCGGTGATTCCTTCGGGGCAGAACAATCCGGATACTACGATAGATGTCAGCCAGCAGAAGCGGCAGGTGTTGATTGAGGAGTTTACGGGCGTGCGCTGCGTGAACTGCCCGGCGGGCAGTGCGGAGATACAGGACTTGCTGCTGGTTTATGGGGAGCAGTTGGTGGCGATATCCATTCATGCCGGGGAGTATTCGCCTCCCTTGCCCGAGAGCATGTACGATTTTCGCACGGAGGAGGGCGATCAGCTCATCAACTTTCTCGGGGCGCCTTTTGGTTATCCCTCTGCTGTGGTGGACAGGAAGCTGTTTGACGGCGAGTTTTCCGTGCAGTTGAGCAAGGCCAAGTGGGCGGGCTACATCGCGCAGGAGGCTGCGGAAGCCCCCCGCGTTAAGATTGGCATAGAGAGCAATTACAGCGATTCCGATCGCTCTTTGGAGGTGAAGGTTACGCTGTATCCGCAGGAAGACCTCAGCGCTGAGGATTTGCGTTTGAGCGTGGCCATTACTGAAGACGGAATCATTGACTATCAGATTACGCCCGATGGGGAGGTGCCGGATTACGAGCACCGCCACGTTTTGCGGGACATGCTCACGGCTTATGACGGCGACCCGATTACGGAAGCCCTGTTGCCTGGCAGCAGTCCGGTATTTACTTACTCGTTTCAGGTGCCTGCGGATTGGAATGAGGGGCATTGCCATGTCATTGCCTTTGTCTCCAAAGCGGGGGCAGATAAAGATGTCTTGCAAGTACATCAGGTAGAGCTGAAATAGCTTATCTTTGCCCATCAAAAGACAGATAACACATGGCAGAAATCATTCGCATGCCCCGCCTGAGCGATACCATGGAGGAGGGCACCATCATCAGTTGGCTGAAAAAGGAAGGAGATCAGGTAGAGACCGGTGACCTCTTAGCGGAGGTAGAGACCGATAAGGCTACCATGGAGATGGACAGTCCGGCCGACGGTGTGCTTTTGCACATCGCCGTCAAAGAGGGTACGGTACCGGTGGACAGTATCATCGCCATCATCGGTGAAGAGGGCGAGGACTGGAAGGCCATTTTGGCGAAAGCCGAAAAAGAAAACGCCCCGGCTACCTCTGCTGCTCCTGCAGCGCCTCAGGAGGCACATAGCAAAGAGCCGCAGCCTGCTGCCGCGGTTTCTGCCCAAGCTACGACGGGCCCCCTTGTTGAGCAAGCTCCGGCCGGTGGTAATGGTCGCGTCAAGGCTTCGCCCCTGGCTCGCAGCATGGCCAAAGAACTGGGCATAGACCTGCACCTCATCCAGGGCAGCGGCCCGGGCGGGCGCGTGATCAAGCGGGATGTGGAGAACTTCAGGCAGCGTCCGGCGGCAACGGCAGGTATGGCTGCTCCGGCGGAGACTTATACGGATTTGCCGCTTTCGCAAATGCGAAAAACCATTGCGCGGCGCTTGAGTGAAAGCAAGTTTACGGCTCCGCACTTCTACCTCACCATGGAGATCATGATGGATAAGGTGAGGGCCCTGCGCAAGGAGATCAACGCCATCAGCGAGGAGAAAATCTCTTTCAACGACTTCGTTATTAAGGCCGTGGCGCTCGCTTTGCGCCAGCATCCGGCAGTGAATGCTTCCTGGTTGGACGACCGCATTCGCAGGTATCACTATGTACATATAGGTGTGGCTGTAGCCGTAGAGGAGGGGCTGATGGTGCCCGTGCTGCGTCATGCCGACCATTTGGGGCTTTCGCAGATTCACACTTCCGTAAAAGATTTGGCCGTGCGCGCCCGCGAGCGCAAGCTGGCTTTGGAGGAGATGCAGGGCAATACCTTTACCATCTCCAATCTGGGCATGTTTGGCATTGAAGAATTTACGGCCATCATCAACCCGCCGGATGCCTGCATCCTCGCCGTGGGTGGCATTATGGAGAAACCCGTGGTGAGAGACGGCCAGATTGTGCCGGGTTACCCCATGAAGGTTACGCTTTCCTGCGACCACCGCGTGGTGGATGGAGCCACGGGCTCTGCCTTCCTGCAAACGCTCAAGCAGTTGCTGGAAGAACCATTGCGCCTGCTGGTTGTTTGAAAAGAAAACGCTTCGTCATGGCAAAAGAAAACAAAAAGACGCTCGTCCTGGGCGCATCTCCCAATCCCGAGAGATACTCCTTCAAGGCAACCACCCAATTGCACGCCCACGGCTATGAAGTCATCCCCGTAGGCATTCGCGAGGGCGAGATTGCCGGCATTCCCATCCGCACGGACCGCCCCGTGCCCAAAGATGTACACACGGTTTCCATGTACATCGGCCCCAAGCGCCAACCGGAGTATTACGACTACATCCTCCACCAAATCAAACCCAAGCGCATTCTCTTCAATCCGGGCACGGAAAATCCCGAACTGGAAGCACTGGCCCAAGCCGAGGGCATAGAAACGGAGCGGGCTTGCAATTTGGTGCTGCTTTCTTTGGGGGCGTTTTGAGGGGAGAGTTTAGTGTTTAGCGTTTAGCGTTTAGTTGGGCGGGCTTTAGCCCGCCAATCGGTACCGCGGGCTTCAGCCCGCGCCGTGAGCCTGAGCTATAACCCGCGCCGTGACATAAATGTTTGCTTGGTAACGATGACAGGATGGGCTTCAGCTCCCGAGGTTTGAAGTTGCCGTAATTTGGCTGAGTTGGTGTAATCGGGAGGCGTTATGAACGCGTATAGTGTAGGAGAATAAGGGGGCTTACCATGTGATTTGTTTTTCTTGGTAAATGTGGGATGAGAGTGGAAATGTTAAAAAATAGGTTAAATTTGCATTTTAAGTAATTATGTCTTAACTTTGCACGGAAACTTCTTTTGAGGAGTTTTTTCTATATTTTCTCACCATAAACATTTTTGATATGAAAACTTTAAAACACCTTTTCGCTAAGAGAAGTTCTTTTCTTGCCCTTCTCTCTCTCTCTCTCTCTCTCTCTCTCTTATAGGCTGCAAAAAGGAGGAGGTAGATATGAAATCGCCTGAGGGAGTTTCTGTATCTGCTTCTAAAAGTGAATTGACTATTGAGGAAATGAAAGCCCTTGCCAAAGAAGAAGCTAAACAAGCTTGGGAAGACTATTTAAGTACTAAAAAACCGAGTTTGGACTTATTGAAAGGGGGCGGTGGAGGAACTCCAAATACTACATGCCATTGTTCTTATATAGTTGATGATGTGCAATTGACGTATCCTGATGGGTATCCTAATGTGGCTTTAGAGTTTGGCACTCCATCAAATTCATGCGATCCATTGGGGAATCCTTGGACTACTTGTGACTATATACAAGCCCTGTACAATTCTTTTTACCCTGATTGTGTTACAATTTTCAATCCCGACTGTGCAGATGTCTGGGCTTCTTTGCCACCTTCGTATGTTACACCTCATCCATTTAATTGCCTTGTAGATGCTCATTCGGCCTTTCAAGTGCAATTTGCGGCAATAGCCTTAGCTGCAGATAATTGTGGGCTTTATAACTATTTTAATACGGCCTCAATCACGTTTAGGATATACTGCCAAGACGATACAAATGCCTGTGGAGGGTATGGATATGTAACAGATCCCATTACTATCTCCTTTGAGTCTCCAGATTATTATGAAAATACAATTATTTGCTTGACAGGAGATTGTGGGTGTATCCCAGTCCCCTCTTGTCCGTAGCTTCTTGCTGGCCTTGCACCATTTTAGGTAAAAGGTGTAAGGCCAGTTTATATATAACATATTAGGCGGAATGCGCTTTTTAGGGATACTTACAAGTTGCTTCTTCCCCTTCCTGCATATACAGGCCCAGTCCTCTTTTTCAAAGTACCTGGATGTGCCGGCGGCTTATATCGTTTACAACATGGCCACTTATGGCTCTGATGAGGTGTCGCTTTTGTTGTATGATTTTAACGTGCATTCTGCGAATGTCTATTATGCAAAATTTAAGCCGCCTTACGAC
>WGBN01000092.1 GCA_015494245.1 Saprospiraceae bacterium
CTCCTTTTTTTGAGAGCCGGGGCCGGTAGAGCACGCGGATGAGGAAAATGTTTTTGAGGCCAAAAACCTGAGGCAGGAGGTTGGTGAGCCTTTGAAAAAACATTTCTCCTGTGGCGGGGTAGCGGTAGAGCCATTGGAGCAGGTCTTTGGGCCCGAAAGTTTTTGCACGCAGAAATTTTTGGATGTCTTTGCTCATTTCGTCTTTGGGCATGAGCAAGGCGGCGGAGAAATAACCGGCTTTAAAGTGGCTGAGGACGTGCTCGAAGGATTCCACTTTAAAGAGGGAGGCCGTGTAGGCGCGTTGGCGCAATTGCAGGAACTGAAACCCCAGCTCTTTGCCGATTTGGAAGGCGCGTTGGGTGGGGTTAAGGCGGCTTTGAATGAGCAGCTGTCGTTTATGAGCGATGCAGAGCGCTCGGACGCGATAGAGCTCGGGCCAGGGGTCGAGGCCGTTTTCGACGAGTTCGAAGCCGAACTCGTGTTTGAGGATGTCCTGGAGTTTTTGGACGGGGTCTGCTTCTTGTCCGGGCCGGATTTCAATTTGGAATTCCTGCCGGAAGCGTTCGACTTCCCGTTCGAGTTCTTCGAAGTAGTTGTTGTGCATTTCGAGGTAGGCGCGCAGGGCACCGAAATAGAAATTTTCTTCGCGCAGGGAGTAGTGTCGCGCCAGTTCTACGAGGGTAGAGATGAAGGCGGAAACCCGTTTGGGGGCCTGGGAGATGATGTCCACGACTTTGTGCAGTTCGATGCCGAAGAGGTGGAAGGGTATTTCGCGCAGGAAGTTGGATTTTAGCAAGTCTTCTACGGGTTTTAGAGGGGCTTCGAGGGAGGGTTCTTGTAATTCTTGAGGGGGGATGTCGAGGGCTTTCGCCAAATGGAGGAGCTTTTCGGGCTTGGGTTTTTTCTTGCCTTTTTCGATTTCGTTGAGATAGGAGACGGACAGGCCGGAGCTGCGGGAAAGCTCCTGGAAGGAAAGCCCTTTGCGAAGCCGGAGGTGCCGTATTTTAAGGCCGAGGAGTAAGGGTTGTATGTCGGGTTTTGTCGCCATGCCGTAAAAATAGGATGTTTTGGCGAATTTTCGCAAAAATCCCGATCAGCTTTGCCGGTTGAAGTGGAAATTTTTGCGTACTTTTGTAGCGATTTTGAACCCAAAAGAAACGCTTATGCTTTTTGATATAGATATGTTGCGCAAGCACTATGAGACCTTGCCCGAGCGGGTGGCGGAGGTTAAGAAAGTGCTTCAAAGGCCTCTTACGCTGACGGAGAAGATCTTGTACACGCATTTGCATCCGGAATCTCCTTTGCAGGATTACGAGCGGGGCAAGGATTACGTGTATTTTCGTCCTGACCGCCTGGCCATGCAGGATGCTACGGCACAGATGGCGCTGTTGCAGTTTATGCTGGCGGGGAGGGATTGTGTAGCGGCGCCTTCTACGGTGCACTGCGATCACCTGATACAGGCGAAGTTGGGTGCAGAGTACGATTTGAAGGAGGCTTTGGATGTAAATTCCGAGGTTTATGATTTTTTGGCTTCTGCTTCCAAAAAATACGGCATTGGTTTTTGGAATCCGGGGGCCGGCATCATTCATCAGATCGTTTTGGAAAATTATGCCTTTCCGGGAGGAATGATGATTGGTACGGATTCTCACACGCCGAATGCCGGCGGGCTTGGCATGGTGGCCATCGGTGTCGGGGGTGCTGATGCCGTGGATCTCATGGCGGACATGCCCTGGGAATTGCTGATGCCGAAGGTGATAGGCGTTAAGTTGACCGGGGAGTTGCAGGGGTGGACTTCGCCCAAGGATGTGATTCTCAAGGTAGCGGGTATTTTGACGGTTAAAGGAGGTACGGGCGCCATCATTGAGTATTTCGGCCCGGGGGCCCGGTCGCTTTCGGCCACGGGTAAGGGTACGATTTGCAACATGGGCGCTGAAGTCGGAGCGACGACCTCGCTGTTTGGATATGACGATGCCATGGGGCGTTATCTCAGGGCTACGGAGCGTGCCGAGGTGGCAGAGATGGCCCAGGCTGTGCAAGAGCATTTGACGGGGGATCCCGAGTGTTATGACAATCCGGAGCGTTTCTTCGATCGGGTGATTGAGATAGATCTTTCCACTTTGGAGCCACATATCAATGGTCCTTACACGCCGGATTTGGCCTGGCCCATCTCGAAATTTGCGGAAGCGGTAGAGAAAAACAAATACCCCGCTTTGTCGGCTTGTCTGATTGGCTCCTGCACGAACTCTTCTTATGAGGACATTACGAGGGCTGCCTTTGTGGCGAAGCAGGCTGAGGAGAAGGGCTTGAAGGCCAAGGTTGAGTTTACGGTTACGCCGGGCTCGGAGATGATTCGTGCGACTATGGAGCGCGATGGATATTTGGAAGTTTTTGAGAATATGGGAGGTCTTGTTTTGGCCAATGCCTGTGGTCCTTGCATAGGTCAGTGGGCGCGGCATACGTCTGAGCCCAATTCCATAGTTACTTCCTTCAACCGCAACTTTGCCAAGCGCAATGACGGCAATCCCGAGACGCGGGCTTTTGTGGCTTCGCCGGAGATCGTTACGGCTTTGGCCATTGCCGGAGATTTGAGGTTTAACCCAATGACAGACACCTTGGTAAACGATGCCGGCGAGGAGTTTAAGCTCGAGCCGCCGCAGGGTGTAGAGTTGCCGCCACAGGGATTTGCAGAGGGAGATTCCGGCTATGTGCCTCCGGCTGAAGATGGCAGCAAAGTAGAGGTGAAGATCAATCCGGATTCTCAGCGTTTACAGATGTTGAAGCCCTTTGAGCCCATTACATCCGGGCAGTTGAAAGGCATGCGTTTGCTCATCAAAGCGAAGGGCAAGTGTACGACGGATCACATTTCTATGGCAGGGCCCTGGTTGAAGTACCGCGGGCACTTAGAGAACATCTCCAACAATTGCTGCATTGGTGCGATCAACTATTTCAACGATCAGGCCAACAGCGTGCTGAATTTTGTGAAGAACGAATACATGCCTGTGCCGGAATCGGCCAAGGTCTATAAGCAGGCCGGCATTGGCACGGTCATCGTAGGTGAGGAAAACTATGGCGAGGGCTCTTCGCGCGAGCATGCTGCCATGGAGCCGCGCTTCCTCGGGGTGAAGGCCGTCATCGTCAAGTCTTTTGCGCGCATCCACGAGACCAATTTGAAGAAACAGGGAATGCTGGCGCTGACCTTTGTGAATCCCTCTGATTACGACCTCATTCGCCAGGACGATCTCATTGACATTTTGGGTTATGAGGACATGGCTCCCGGCAAAAACCTGGAGGTCGTCTTGCATCATGCCGATGATACGGAAGACCGCTTCGAAGTGAAGCATACCTACAACGAAACGCAAATAGAATGGCTGCGTGCAGGTTCTGCATTGAATAAAATACGCAGGGATCTGGCGGCTGTTTAAAACCGGAAAAGGGCAGGGCTTACAGTCTTGCCCTTTTTGCTTTAAAGAGAAGGCCATGGCAAAGAAACAAGCAAAGGCAAAAAAGGCCTTTTTGGTCAGCACCAACGGGCAGTACAGCAAAAACGGGAAGCCGGCGAAAAAATTGGAGAAGAAGTCCAAAAAGAAAGCAGGGAAATTCATCTCCATAGATGAGTTGGTGAAGCTCAAATCTCAGAAAGACCTGATCAAGTTGTTTAAGGCCAAGGGGAGTGAGCGGGAAGCGAGGGTGCAGAAAATTTTGCGCACCATTACGTATGAGCAGGAGTTGCAGCGCCTGCAGGTGGAGTTGGTCAAGATGCAGCGTTGGGTGCAGGAGCAGGGCAAGCGGGTTGCGATTTTGTTTGAGGGCAGAGATGCTGCCGGCAAAGGCGGTGCTATCAGGCGTTTCATAGAGCATCTGAATCCCCGCGCCATGCGCGTAGTGGCTTTGCCCAAGCCCACGGAAATGGAACAGGGGCAGTGGTACTTTCAGCGCTACGTCAATCAACTGCCGAATAAAGGAGAGATCGTTTTCTTTGACCGCAGTTGGTACAATCGCGCTGTGGTAGAGCCTGTGAATAAATTCTGCACCAAAGAGCAATATCAGCGCTTTTTGCGTCAGGTGCCGGAATTTGAGCACATGCTTTATGAAGACGGCATTATGCTCATCAAGTTTTGGTTTTCCATTTCCAAGGAGGAGCAAAAGCGTCGCTTTGCAGCGCGTCGCCAGAATCCTTTGAAGCAGTGGAAGATCAGCCCGGTGGACCAGCGTGCGCAGAAGTTGTGGGACAAATACACCCGTTACAAGGAGGAGATGTTCAGCAAGACGCACACTTCTTTCAGCCCCTGGATCATCGTCAAGGCCAACGACAAAAAGACGGCACGCTTAGAGAGCATCAAATACGTGCTAAAGACGGTTGGCTATCGGGAAGGCGCTGCTTTTGAGTTTTTTCCGGACCCCGAGGTGGTATATCGCTTTCACCGCGGCAGCGAGCAAATTGATTGACATGTGATCAGGGCATTTCTTTTTCTTCTCTGTGTGATTTTGTTGGGCTATTGGCCTCAGCAGAGCGACTTCACTCTGATTGCGGGTTTGTACGGAGGCGCTTTTCTGCTGTATTTTTGGGTGGTACTACATGTAGGGAGAGGTGCTTTGAGCAGGGAGCAGTTGTTGGGACCGCAAGAATCATTTCGCTTTGGCCTTGTATCCTGGATGTGGGTGGCTGTTTTGGCGCGTCTTGCTCTTTTATGGGGCATGCCCCATTTATCCGATGATGTGTATCGCTTTATTTGGGACGGGCGCCTTGGCGCTCAGGGCTTAGATGTCTTTGCGCATCTGCCTGCCTGGTACATGGAGGAGGGGCACGAGGTGAGGGGCTTGACGCGGGAGCTTTTTGAGCAACTCAACTCGCCGGAGTATTTCACGATTTACCCGCCGGTGGCGCAGGCTGTTTTCCGCTTGGCGGCCCGGCTTTTTCCGGAGAGCGTCTATGGGAGTGTTTTGGTATTGCGCACTTTTTTGCTGCTTTGCGAGTTGGGCAGTTTGTATTTATTGCCTTTGATTTTGAGGCGTTTGCAATTGCCAAAGGAGCGCGTTTTGTTGTATGCGCTCAATCCGTTGGTGATCGTGGAGATTAGCGGCAATTTGCATTTTGAGGGGGCTATGGTTTTTTTCTTTTTGCTCTTTGTATGGGCGTGGTTGGAGGCGCGTCGCGGGTTGGCTGCTCTGGCCATGTCTTTATCCATAGGGGCCAAGTTGTTGCCTTTGATGTTGCTCCCGTTGCTGGCAGCGCGGATGTGGCAGGCTTCTTTTTGGCTTCGGCTACAAGGGCCTGGGGCGGAGAAAGAGATGGCCGGAGGAAGGGCTTCCAGATGGAGGGCTGTGCTTTGGTTTTTAGTGCTTGGCTTCTTTTTGCTGCTCTTGTTTTATCCCTTTATGGGGCCGTTTTTTGCGCAGCATTTTGGCGAAAGCCTGGATTTGTATTTCAGGAGGTTTGAGTTTAATGCTTCTGTTTACTACCTGCTGAGGTGGCTGAGGTATCTGCAATTGGGGTACAACGACATTCACCGGCTGGGGCCTTTATTGGGCTTGGTGGTGGCTGTGGCTATTTTGGGGATGGCTTTGTGGTCGTTGCGCAGGCGGTTTTTGACGATAGAGGAGGGCGTGCTTTTCTTTTTGCAGCAGTCGTTGTGGGCTTTTGTGCTGTATTTGGGTTTGGCGACCATCGTGCATCCCTGGTATTTGACGATGCCGGTTTTGCTGGCTGTCTTTAGCCGTTGGCGCTTTCCGCTTTGGTGGTCTTACGCCATTACGTGGACGTATATCAACTACAGTTATCCGGTTTACCGCGAAAATCTGTGGGTGGTGGGTCTGGAATACGGCTCGGTGCTGCTGTTTATGCTGTGGGAGTGGCGAAGGCAAAAAAAAAGAGGCCAAGGCGGGCGCCCCGGCCCCTGATAAACACCTAAAACCCTAATTCAGTGCGTTGGCGCTGAATTAGGGGGCAGCAGAGCAGCTGCTGCCGTATGGTATAGCTTGTAGCTACAATATGTTTTGAGGAGGAGATTTTGTTCGGTTTTGGGCAAAAAAAAAGAGGCTCAGCAGGGCTGAACCTCTTTTTTTTGCTTTCGAAATCCTTACTTGATTTTGATGGATTTCGGAGGAACGGGTTTGGCTTCCTCTTTCTTCGGCAGGTGGATGTTCAGGATGCCATTTTTGTAAGTAGCATCAACCTTCTGCGTATCCACGGATTCAGGCAATTGGAAGGAACGCTTGAATTGCATGTAGTTGAATTCGTAGCGACGCCAGTTTTGGTCTTCTTCTTTGTCTTCTACTTCCTTGTTCACTTCCACATGGAGGACGCCGTCTTCTACATAGACGTTGAAGTCACTTTTCTCCAGACCGGGAGCGGCAACCTCCATGATGAATTCGTCATCGGTTTCGCGGATGTTCACAGCAGGTTGAGAGAAGCGGGGCATCAATTTATTGGGTGCAACTTCTGTGCCGAAGAAATCATTGATCAAGTTGCTCCATTCGTTGAGCACGGGATCAATTACACCGGGATTGAAACGTACGAGTGCCATAGTTCTTTATTTTTTAGGTTAGACAAATCAAGTTCGCATTCACCTGACATTTATCAAAGGGCGTACCAATACAGCCGGGCTGACATTTTTTCGCAGAACATTGTTTTTGAAGGAAAGCTGGCGGTCAAAATGACATATTGGGGTGACGGAATGGCATTGATTGGTGGAATTGGTGGAAGCGGTGGAAGCGGTGAAATCGGTGGAAGCGGGGCTGGTGTATCGTTTATCGTGTATCGTGTATCGTCGTTGGGGAAGGGCGTGCCATGAGCAAAGTATTTTTCTGGCCTCCCGCGCCCCCGACCCCTGAAGGGGCGGGCCACCCGCGAAAAATGCTATATGATAAAAGCCGTATAGAATTTCTGCAGAAAAGCCGGATAATTTTCGGCGGATTTTTTACGGAGCATTTCGTTGAAGTTGGAGAGGGCTACGGGCCATACGGCTGTAACGATTTGCATTTTGAGGAAGTCGGGTTGGTCTTCTATGAGTTTTTGGCAGTAGGCTTCGGCGGCTTTTTGGTTGGGGAAGCCGGAGAGGGTGATGACCGGTTGTTTGCCGAGGAAGGGGATGCGATAGAGTTGCATGTGGATGGGTTTGCCGGAAGGCAGCAATTCGTTGTAGCGGGCTACCTGGCCTGCAATTTCTTTGGAATTGGCCCAGACATCGGAGAGGAGGATGAGTACGTAGTGTTCTTCTTTGCTTGCGGCCTGGAATTGGGGTGAAGTTTGGGCCGGGCTCCATTTGGCGAAAGCCAGAAAAAACAGGAGGGTTGCAGTAAAGTACTTCATGCTTGAGCGTTTGAGAGCGCCTCCCGTCTGATGGTTTTGCGGGAGGCGCTGAGGTTCTTTTAGACTTTTCCGCTTTCTTTCATTTGGCGGATGGCTTTAAGATAACGCTTCATTTCCTCTTTTACTACGGGTGTCAGCAGGAAAAGTCCGATGAGGTTGGGGACGGCCATGGCGAAAATCATGGCATCGGAAAAGTCTATGACGTTTTGGAGGCTGGCGGAGGCACCTATGACGACGAAGGTGCAGAAGAGCAGTTTGTAGGTCAGGTCAGCTATTTTGCCGCGGCCGAAGAGGTACATCCAGGCTTGCAGGCCGTAGTAAGACCAGGAGATCATGGTCGAGAAGGCGAAGAGGATGACGGCTACGGTGAGCACGTAGGGGAACCAGGGCAAGACCGTTTGGAAGGCTTCGGAGGTGAGGGCTACGCCGTCGCCGGTGGAGCTGTTGTAGGTGCCCGTAACGATGATGACGAGGGCCGTCATGGTGCAGATGACTACGGTGTCTATGAAGGGTCCCATTTGGGCAACATAGCCCTCGCTGGCGGGGTAATTGGTACGCACGGCCGAGTGGGCGATGGCTGCCGAGCCTATGCCGGCTTCATTGGAGAAGGCCGCACGGCGGAAGCCCTGGATGAGGACGCCTACAAATCCGCCTGTTATGCCCATGGGGGTGAAGGCCTGGGTGAATATTTTGCCGAAAGCGGACGGGATGCCGGCGTAGTTGACGATGAGGATGATGATGGCGGCCAGCAGGTAGATACCCACCATGAAGGGGACGACTTTCTCCGTAACCTTGCCGATGCGCTTGATGCCGCCGATGATGACCAAAGCGACGAAGATGGCGATGACCAGGCCAAAGAGGAAGCCCGCATTGCCGGAGGTGGCTCCAATCAGGCTGTTGAATTGTTGGGCGGCCTGATTGGCCTGAAACATGTTGCCGCCGCCAAAAGAGCCGCCTATGCACATGATGGCGAAAAATGCGGCCAGCACTTTTCCCAGGCCGGCGAGATTGCGGGCTTTGAGTCCCTTGCTGAGGTAGTACATGGGGCCGCCGTACACGGTGCCGTCGGGGCCCACATCGCGGTATTTTACGCCGAGGGTGCACTCCACGAACTTGGAAGACATGCCGAGGAAGCCCGCAACGATCATCCAAAAAGTAGCACCCGGCCCGCCGAGGGAGATGGCTACGGCCACGCCGGCAATGTTGCCCAGGCCCACCGTACCGGAGAGCGCTGCCGTGAGTGCCTGAAAATGAGAGACCTCACCTTCGTCTTCGATTTTGCTGTAGGTGCCTTTGACCGTCTCCACCGAAGTGCGGAAACCGCGGATGTTGACAAATTTGAAATAAAGGGTGAAGAAGGTCGCTGCCAGCAGCAGAAAGATGATGACCAAAGGCATGGCCGTGGTGTCTGCCGAACCAAAGTTGACGGCGTAAAAGACCACCGAGGTGATGGCATTGGTATAGGGTTCTATCCATTCGTTGATGCGCTCGTCTAAGCCTTTGGGGGCTTGTTCCTGGATTTCCTGTGCAAAGGAAATCAAAGGCAACAGCATGAAGAGCAGTGCATAAATAAGGCGAGGTGTTTTCATACGTTTTGTGTTTTGTGAATGGGTGGCTAAGCCAAAACAGGGCGTTAAGATAGATACTTTATGCCTTTCGGCAAATGAGTTTGCGCATCTTTTTATCTTTGACGCAGTTTATGGAAGACCAAAGGAGCAAAGAAGGCGTATGGCTAACCCTTTTGCGCGAACGGCCGCAGGAGGGTTTGCGTTGTATTTTTGACGCTTACTACCAGCCTTTGTGCAGGAGCATTTTCCTGTTGGTCAGGGACCGTTCTGTGGCGGAGGATTTGGCTCAGGAGGTTTTTGTGCAGTTGTGGAACAGGCGTGAAGAACTGGAAGTGAACACTTCTCTTTGGGCTTATTTGAAGCGCTCGGGGCACAACAGGGCCTTGAACAGATTGCGCGATCAGAAGCTGAGGAGGGAGCGGGAGGCAGCAGCAGGGCGGCAACAGCAGGGAGCAGAGCAGCCCCGGCAGCGTTTGGAGGAGGCCGAGTTGCAACAAAAAGTCCAACAAGCCGTTGATGCTTTACCTCCGCGTACGCGTCTGGTTTTTGTGCTGAGCAGATTTGAGGGCTACTCGCAAAAACAAATCGCCGAAGAACTCGGCATTTCGGTGAAAACCGTGGAAAATCAGATGACGAGAGCGCTGCGGCTGCTGCGCGAAATGTTAAAAGATCAATTGCCTCTCAAAAAGAAGGATCAGAGATAGGGGGTAAGGGCGTGAGAGGTGTTGTGTAATTAAGGAGTTCTGGCCGGAGTTCGCTTCCGGTCGTAGCGGGCAGATGGCTGAGTATTGAGCATCTGCCGGATATTTGATTAAAAGAAAAGAACTGCGTGAACGACAAAGATTTGTTGGTAGAACTTATGGCCCGCAAGATGGCCGGAGAGCTTTCTCCCGAAGCGGAGAAGCAATTGGAGGCTTTGCTGGCATCTGATGCGGAACTTCGCGAGGAGGCTGCGCTTTTGGAGGAGTGTTGGCGCGTGAGCGGGCTGTATGCCCGGCCGGAGTTTGAAGTGGATAAGGATGCTGCCTGGGGCAAGCTGCAGCGGCGTTTGAAGGCTCAGTCTGAGGCGAAACCTCTGTGGCGGCCTTGGCTTGCGGTGGCATCTGTGGCTTTGTTGCTCGTAGCTGCTTATGTTTTCTTTATGCCCGGGAAAGGGGTGCAGATGCTTACGGCTGTTGCCCATTCAGATGTGTTTTTACAGCCGTTGCCGGATGGCAGTCGGGTTTGGCTGGCAAAAGGCTCGGAGCTCAGCTATCCCGCTTCTTTTGGCGAGACACGCGAAGTGCGCTTATCGGGCGAGGCTTATTTTGAAGTGGCCAAAGACCCCGAGCATCCTTTTGTGGTGCAGGGTTACTACGGCCATGTACGGGTTTTGGGTACGCGTTTTGACTATCGCAGCCGGTCGGGCAGTGGAGAAAAGTTGCTGGTGGCAGAGGGCAAGGTGGCCTATGAGGTGAAGGGCGGTGAGAAGCGTCTGGTTTTAGTTAAGGAAGAGGCGGCGGCCTATGATCCCGGAAAAGACAGTTTGCAGAAAGCGAATTACAGCCCCAATGCGTTTTACTGGCAGACGGGTCGCCTGGTCTTTCGCGGGACGCCTTTGCGGGAGGTTTTGGACGAGCTCGAATCGCTTTTTGAAGTGCGCTTTGATCGCAGTGAGATAGAGCATTTGTTGTCGTGCCGTCAGACCTTGTCTTTCAATGACCATCCCAAACTGGAAGATGTGTTGAAGGCCCTCCAAACGCACCTCGGCTGGAAGATGTGGCAAGGCGACAAAGGCGTCTGGCATTTGTCAGGTGGCAAGTGCAAATAGCCGGCGGACTCATTTTGCCATGACCATAAAC
>WGBN01000093.1 GCA_015494245.1 Saprospiraceae bacterium
ACATGTCGCGCACCCTTGAGGCGCCGACGCCGACGAACATCTCCACGAAATCGGAGCCGGAGATGGTGAAAAAGGGCACGCCTGCCTCGCCGGCTACGGCTTTGGCCAGCAGGGTCTTGCCCGTTCCCGGAGGGCCGAAGAGCAAGACGCCTTTGGGGATTTTTCCGCCCAGGGCCGTGTATTTTTTCGGGTTTTTGAGAAAGTCCACGACTTCCATGACTTCTTCGCGGGCTTCTTCCAGGCCGGCCACCTGCTCGAAGGTAACGTCCACATGGGCGTCTTTGTCAAAGAGGGTGGCTTTGGATTTGCCGATGTTGAAGATTTGGGCTCCGCTGCCGCCATTGCCCATGCGCCTCAGGATGAACACCCACAGGCCCACGATCAGCAGGATGGGAAAGAGCCAGCCTACGACGTTTCCCAGCCAGTTGGACCTCTCGTCGTATTGGACGGGGACTTGTTGGCCTTTCGGCAAATGAGCGTTGAGCTCCTGGATTTGGCGGGCAAAAGCCTCGGGAGGGCCGATGTTAAAGACGTAGTGCGGGCGCGTAGCGGGATAGTTGTTGCGCGCGACCTCTTTGTATTCGTTTTTCTTCAGCGCTTCGGGCTTGAGGTAAACGTGGGCGTACTTTTCATTGATGACTTCTACGCGCTCCACATCGCCCTTCGAGGCCATTTGGGCAAAGCGGTCGAAGGAGATGTTTTCGTTTTGCCCGCCCATCATGCGCAGCAGATAGACGAAGAGCAGGGCTACGGCAATGATGGCGTAGAGCCAGTTGCCGTTGAAGGTCAGCTTGGGGCCGTTGTCTTTTTCTTTGTGGTCACTCATAAAAAAGGTGTGTGGCAGAATAATGATAAAAAGCGATGGGCATTCCCCATCTGTTGTGCCCGGACGAACTTACAGGCTTGCGTATTCAGTAACAAGGGCATCGCTCCATAGTTGTTCCAGGCGGTAGAAAGCCCGTGCTTCGGGGTAAAAAACGTGTACCACCACGTTGAAGTAGTCTAAGCAAATCCAATGGGCGTGCTGGTAGCCCTCGTAATGCAGGGGCAACTGGCGAAATTCGTCCTTGAGATTGCGATACACCCGATCGGCCAGGGCTTGCACCTGGGTGTGCGACTCTCCTTCGCAGATGATGAAGAAATCGGTGGGAGCGGAGTCCAGCTCACGGAGGTCCAGCTGTACGATGTTTTTGCCCTTGACGTCCTGGAGGCTTTCGATGATGCGCTGTCTGACGACTTCGGCCGTTGCGTTCTTTATCAGGGTCTTGCTGTTTGTGCTCAAATTTTTTCTTTTTTTAATTTCTTGTGGCAGAAAAAAGGCTTTCCTATCTTTGTGGAGTGCCTTTGGTTGCCCCAAAGTTCTGACAAACTCTTGAATAAAACGCTTTAAAGCACCAAAAAAGTTGTACATGAGCGACATTGCCGCCTTGAATTTGCAGACCATGTTCGTGGGGCGACATTCCTTTTATTACGAGCTCATTGATTCTACCAATCTGGAGTTGAGGCGCCTTGCAGAAGGAAAGTCCTCTGCGACCGGCGACGGGCAGGCCGCGCATTTGCCGGAAGGCACGGTAGTCATCGCTGATTTCCAGACCCGCGGCCGTGGTCAGCAGCAAAGCGTTTGGCAGAGTGAGGCCGGCAAAAATCTGCTTCTCAGCGTCTTGCTGCGCCCCCGTTTTTTGAAGCCCCCCCGCCAGTTTGCCCTGAACGAGGCGGTTTCTGTGGCGCTGCACGATGCCGTAAGCCCGGAGTTTGAGCAAGGCGAAGTGCACATCAAGTGGCCCAACGACCTGCTCATAAGAGGCCGGAAAGCCGCCGGCATCTTGATAGAGAACAGCCTTTCGGCAAATGAAATCCGCAGCAGCCTCATCGGCCTGGGCCTGAACGTGCAGCAGACGGCCTTCCCGCCCGGGCTCCCACAGGCCACCTCCCTTTGGCGCGAAGGCGCAAAGGTGAGCCGCCGGCTTCTCCTCGAGCGTTTCCTCACCGCCCTGGAGCAACGCTATTTGCAGCTTCGCAGTGGCGACTTCGCCGGCCTGCGAAAGGCCTATCTGCAGGCGCTTTTCCGCTATGAAGAATGGGCCACCTACAAGAGCAAAGACGGACACACCTTCCGCGGCCGCATCCGGGGCCTCGAGCCGACGGGGCGCTTGTTGATAGAGAGGGAAGAGGGTGGGGTGGGGGTGTTTGGGTTTAAGGAGGTGGAGTTTTTGTAATGTGGAACGCTTTGCGTTCTAATGTGGACGCTTCGCGTCTAAT
>WGBN01000094.1 GCA_015494245.1 Saprospiraceae bacterium
CAGATTCTTCGAAATCAGCCGGTACTTCACTCCCTACATGGAAATTTTCGTCAACGAACGCTTCAATCACCTGCTCGGCGAAACCTCCATGAAATTCGTCAAAAAATGCCTCAAAGTCTTTACCGACAAACGCAGCAAAGACTACCAGGACATCAAAAAATTCGTCACGGCTCAGTTCGAAGATTGGGGATTCCTCAACAAAAAACAAATCGTCGAACTGTTTAAAACGCCTCGAAAAAGAAAGAAAACAACGGCCTGAAACAGCGGCTCATCAAACCGCTGAACAAACCTACGCCAAAAGGGCGACAAGATCGTTTCTGCCCCTCGCATGACAAACCTGGAAGACACCATCATAGCTTTGGCCACACCACAACCCGTGGGTAGCAATACCGGCGCCATCGCACTCATCCGCATGTCCGGAAAGCGCGCCATAGCCATTGCTCAGCAGTGCTTCCACGGCAAGAGGCTTTCTGAACAACCCTCCCACACCCTGCATTTCGGCACCATCAGAGACGAGCAAAAACAGCCCATTGACGAAGTCTTGCTCTCCATTTTTCGCGCGCCACATTCCTACACCGGCGAAGACTCTGTCGAAATTTCCTGCCACGCATCGCCCTACATCATCCGAAGCCTGCTCGACCTGTTTACCCGTCTCGGCGCCCGCCTCGCACAGCCCGGAGAGTTTACCCTGCGCGCCTTTTACCACGGCAAAATGGACCTCACCGAAGCCGAAGCCGTTGCCGATCTGATCGCTTCCCGCTCCAAAGCTGCCCATGACCTGGCCTTTCGGCAAATGAAAGGCGGCATATCCTCCGAAATTGCTGCCCTGCGCGAAGAGCTCATCCACTTCGCCAGCATGCTCGAACTCGAACTGGACTTCGGCGAAGAAGATGTGGAGTTTGCAGATCGCTCTGCCTTTCGGCAAATGTTGGAGCGCGTAAGCACGCGCATCGGGCATCTCATCAAAAGCTTTGCCCTGGGCAACGCCATACGCGAGGGCGTCCATACCGTACTCGCCGGCCGGCCAAATGCCGGAAAATCCACCCTGCTCAACGCCCTGCTGCAGGAAGAAAGAGCCATCGTCTCCGACATCCCCGGCACCACCCGCGACACCATCGAAGAAGTGCTCGACATCCATGGCCTCGCCTTTAGACTCATAGACACCGCCGGCCTGCGCGAAGCCGGCGACCAAATCGAAGCCATAGGCGTACAACGCACCTTAGAAAAAATCTCCACCGCCCAAATCCTCATTTATGTCTATGACCAAAGTGAGCTCGCGCCCGAAGAAGTAAGCCGCGAGCTCGAAAAACTCTACCGCCCGGGCCTTTACCTGCTGGTCGTCGCCAACAAAAAAGACCTTTGTGAACAAGCCCCGGACTTGCCCGGGCTGCCTTCTGCGCTTATAGAGGAAAGCGCCAAAGAAGTCAAAGCCAAAATCATCTCCATATCCGCCCACGACAAAAAAGACGTGCGCCGGCTTGCCGATGAGCTCTATCACCTCATCGTCGAAGACGAAAGCCTGCTCGAAAGCCCCATGCTCTCCTCCCTGCGGCAACTCGAAGCTCTGCGCCGCACAGAGCAACATTTGGCGAAAGCCAAAGAAGGACTCCAACAAAACCTCACCTCCGACCTCATCGCCTGGGAACTCCGGCAGGCCCTGCACCATCTCGGCGAAATCACCGGAGAAATCACAGCCGACGACCTGTTAGATAATATTTTCTCAAATTTTTGCATCGGAAAGTGAAAAATCAACGTTATTTAGGCACGCATCCACAGCTTGTTATACCCAAGCTCCCTGATTCAGTCGTTTGGTCTGCTTGCAGAGCTTGCTTTGAGTATATACCCTGAGATGAATAAAAAAATTATACACCTCCTCATCGGTATGATGACCCTCGCCATGATTGGCCTGAGTTGGCTGCAGGCCTCCTGGATCAACTCCTCTCTGCATCTCAACGAACAGCGATTCGATAAAAACGTCATGGCAGCCCTCAACGAAGTAGCCGGCGACCTGGAACTCAAAGAATGGGAAGAACTCAGCAACTACGTCAACAACGGCTTCGTAAACAACTACCTCAACCGCGGCGGCACACACATAGACAGCTCCCATGCCGACGGGCAACTCGTCCACCAACACAACCCCCTGCCCTCTGATTTCAAACCCAAAAACAACTACTCCCCTGAAGAACTCATCGAGCTGCTTACAGCCACAGATGGATGCAATTGCGAAAAATGCCGAATGGCAAGAGCCATGCAGGCCCTCACCCAAAAAGACTACTTCCAGGGACTGAATCAACTGCCCCTCGCCGAACGCATTGACCTGCCCCTCTTAGATACCCTCATCAAAAATACCCTGCGCAAATACGAAATTGACATCCCCTTCCACTACGGCGTCTATTCCAACGAAAAGAAAAACTTCATCCTCGCCGATGGAGGCTTCCTCATCGCCGAACCCGAGCAAATCATCGGCCCGGGCTTCGACAACCTCCGCCAATCCAAGTACAAAGTACCCCTCTTTGACCAGGGCACAACCTCCTCCCCCGGAGAACTGATCGTCTTCTTCCCGCAAAAAAAACAGTTCATCTGGTCTTCTATCTGGAATACCCTCCTGGCCTCTATCGCCTTCATCGCCATCATCATCCTATCCTTTGCCTATACGGTATTGACCATCTTCCGGCAAAAGAAAATCTCCGAGATGAAAACCGACTTCATCAACAACATGACCCACGAGTTCAAAACGCCCATAGCCACCATATCCCTCGCTACCGACTCCATCACCAACCCCAAAATTTCCGGCAATCCCGAAAAAGTCAAGCGATTTGCAGACATCATCAAACAGGAAAACCGCCGCATGAACGAGCAGGTCGAAAAAGTCCTCCAAATAGCCAAACTCGATAAAACAGACTTCAACCTCAAACTCTCGGAAGTCAAGCTGCACGACCTCATCCGCAATGCCGTGGAGAACATCTCCCTGCAAGTCGAGAAAAAAGGAGGCCACATCACCATGGACCTCAAAGCCGAAAACGACCTCATCAAAGCCGATGCCACCCACATCACCAACATCATCCACAACCTCTTAGACAATGCCAACAAGTACTCCCCCGAAAAACCCGACATCCTCATCGCTACCCGCAACAGGGGCAAGGGCGTCGAAATAACCGTCAAAGACAAAGGCCTCGGCATGAATAAAGAGGCCCAAAAACACATCTTCGATAAGTTTTACCGCATCCATACCGGCAACCGGCACGACGTCAAAGGCTTTGGCCTCGGCCTGGCCTATGTCAAAGCCATCGTGGATGCCCACAAAGGCCACATCAGCGTGCAAAGCAAACCGGAAAAAGGTAGTACTTTTACCCTGTTTTTGCCGTTTAACCATTAGCAATTCCCCGAAAACCGGATTCATCCAAACGCAAAATCACACTTACAAAACTCCGTCCTATGTCAGAGAAAAAGTACAATATCCTCCTCGTAGAAGATGACAAAAATTTCGGCGACGTACTACGCTCTTACTTAGAAATCAACGACTACGAAGTCGATCTCGCCACCGATGGGGAAGAAGGCCTGCAAGAATTTGTGAAAAATAAAGACCGCTACGACCTCTGCATCTGCGATGTCATGATGCCCAAAAAAGACGGCTTCGAACTGGCCGGCGAAATACGCGAAATTGACCAAAACATCCCCATCATCTTCCTCACCGCCAAATCCATGAAGGAAGACGTCATCCAGGGATTCAAAATCGGCGCCGACGATTACATCTCCAAACCCTTTAACTCCGAAGAACTCCTCTACCGCATCCAGGCCATCCTGAAACGACAAGGCATCGCCGCCAAAAAAGAAGATGCCAGAGATGATTACCAGTTTGGAAAATTCCACTTCCACTACCCCACCCGCATCCTCACCTATATGCCGGGAACGGACCAGGAACACAAGGAAAAACTCTCCCCCAAAGAATCCCACCTCCTGCGACTCTTTGCGCAGCATCTCAACGAAGTGCTGCCACGCTCCACCGCCCTCACCCAAATCTGGGGCGCCGACAACTACTTCACCGCCCGCAGCATGGATGTCTTCGTCACCAAACTGCGCAAATACCTCAAAAAAGACCCCTCCCTGGAAATCGTCAACATCCATGGAAACGGCTTCCAATTGGTGCAAAAAGAGCAGGAATAAAAGGACTTCTACTGCCCCGCAGCATACCACGGCCTGATCAGAATGCCATTGCGCCTGTACGACTCCCGGCCACCATAAACCAGTGTGCGCTGCTCAATGGCCGCTTCACCTGCAAGGGAGAAAAAGTAATTCAGATTCTTAAAGGAATCGGATGAAACAGTCTGAGCAGCCTTCATCTCCCAAAGCTTAAATCGCTCTCCTTCTTTGGATATCAAATCCACCTCCCGCCCCTCAGCATCCCTCCAAAACCAATAATCTCGAAGCGCATATTCATGCTCATTTTTTTTAAAAACATCAGCAATCACTAAGTTCTCAAACAATTGGCCCCTTCTCCTTGAATGCAGCCAATCCTCTTTCTTTCGATAACCCAAAAGAAAAGAGAGCAAACCCGTATCGTAAAAATACAACTTGGGGCGCTTAATGGCCCGCTTGCTGAAATTCTCATAATAAGGCTGCAACAAAAACACAATATAACTCTGCTCCAAAAGATTCAACCAGGACTTGGCAGTAGGCTGGGATATTCCGCACAAACTACCCAGCTTACTCAAGTTCAACAACTGACCGGCATGGGCCGCACATAAATCCAAAAAGACCCGAAAACGGCCCAAATTGTGTACTTGTTTTAAATCGCGGAGGTCTCTCTCTACATAGGTTTGAATGTAATTGGCATAAAAAACTGCCGAAGGCGTCCCCCTGTCATAAATTGCCGGATAAAATCCGCGCATGGAAACCTCCATCCAATCTTCTGAAAGCAAATCAGCATCCTGTAATTCCGAAGAGTCAAAAGGCAATAGCTTGAAAAGCGTTATCCGGCCGGCCAGACTTTGCGTAATTTGCTCCATCAAATGAAAATTCTGAGAACCGGAAAGAATGTATCGCCCCATCATCGTCGGTTCCTCATCTACAACGATCTGTAATTGAGAAAACAAATCCGGGACTCTTTGCACCTCGTCAATAATCACATAGCGATCATACTCTTCTAAAAAACCTATGGGATCATTTTCTGCAAAGTCACGCAGGTCCAAACGCTCCAGGGAAACATATCTGTAATCCGGAAACATCTCCTTCAACAAAGTCGTCTTTCCCGATTGACGAGGCCCTGTTACCCCTAAAACAGGGGAATAAGTGCGCGATTCAGTTATCGCTTTTTCCAAATGTCGCTTGATAAAAGCCATGAGAACTAAGCTGTTTCACGGGCTAAGATAAACCAAATTTTGAAATTTCGGCCTATAAATTTTGAAAATACAGCCCTTAAACTTTGAAAATACGGGAACTAAAATTTTGAAAATGCGGACCATCCGGAAGTAAATCCCCCCGTGCCGGCCCCTTTCAGCGCCGTGAAAAGTCAAAAAAGTTACAATAGGGATGAAAAAATTCACTTCTTTTGTCCCTATTTCAGACAAACGCCTTATTTTTGCATCACATCTTTCCATGAGAAAACGCTACACAAAGAAATAAAAGCTAACTGCAAATGAGTGGTTTGGCCTGTACAGACCGCCAAACCACCGGAGCAGGGGCCTGTTTTCCCAAGCCCCCTTTGAGCCGGAGGCAGGTCAAAAAAGTTTAGTTTTCATTTGGTTTTTTGGGGTTATGCAGGGTGCCGTACCCGCCCGGGTGCGGGCCCTGTTTTTATTGTATCTTTGCGCTTCGTATGAAAGACAAGAACACGCATCACCTCATCACATCGGCCCTGCCCTATGCCAACGGGGCTTTGCACCTCGGCCATCTCGCAGGCGCTTACCTGCCTGCCGATATCTATGCGCGCTATCTGCGCCTCAAAGGAGAAGACGTAGCCTTTGTATGCGGCTCCGACGAACACGGAGCAGCCATCACCATGCGCGCCAAAAAAGAGGGCGTATCCCCTCGCGAAATCATAGACAAATACCACCACCTCAACAAAGACACCTTCGAGCGCCTCGGCATCTCTTTTGACATCTATCGCCGCACCAGCGACCCGCTGCACTACGAAACCGCCCAGGAAATCTTCCTGCGCCTGTACGAAAAAGGTGATGAATTCGAAGAGCGCGAAACGGAGCAGTACTACGATGAGGAATACAAACAATTCCTCGCAGACCGCTACATCACGGGCACCTGCCCCAAATGCGGCCACGAAGAAGCCTATGGCGACCAGTGCGAAAAATGCGGCTCTGCCCTCTCCCCCTTAGAGCTCATTAACCCCCGCTCTACCCTCAGCGGTCAAAAACCCAGCCTGAAGAAAACCAAACACTGGTACTTCCGCTTAGACAAACACGAAGGCTGGCTGCGCGAATGGATCGCCGAAGGACGCCTCGACGGCCAATTTCACCACGACCCCAAAACCTGGAAAAAACACGTCGTCGGCCAGTGTATGTCCTGGTTAGACGGACGCCTCATCCCCCGCGCCATCACCCGCGATCTCGACTGGGGTATCCCCGTACCTCTGCCCGAAGCCGAAGGCAAGGTACTCTACGTTTGGTTCGATGCACCCATAGGATATATCTCCGCCACGCGACAGTGGGCCTCTGAGCAGGGGAAAAACTGGGAAGACTATTGGAAAGGCCCCAACGCCCGCATCGTCCATTTCATCGGCAAAGACAACATCGTCTTTCACTGCATCGTCTTCCCCGCCGTACTGAAAGCTCATGGCGAGTACCAACTGCCCGTCAACGTGCCTGCCAACCAGTTCCTCAACTTTGAGGGTCGCAAATTCTCCAAATCCCGCGGCTGGGGCATCGAACAGCACGAATACCTCAAAGTATTCAAAGATTTCCCCAACAAGGAAGACGCCCTGCGCTATGCCCTGCTCCGCAACATGCCGGAAAACCGCGACAGCGACTTCCGCTGGGATGAATTCGCCGACTACCACGACAAAGACCTGGCCGACAAACTCGGCAACTTCGTCAATCGCGTGCTGGTGCTTACCAACAAGTATTACGAGGGCAAAGTACCTGATGCAGCAGGAGACAAAGCCTTTCGGCAAGCTCAAGACAAAGCCTTTCGGCAAGACTTTGACAAGCTCAGTCTGACTGCTCAAGACAACGCCTTTCGGCAAAAGATGACGGAACTGGCCCAAAACTGGGCTTCCGAAATCGAAGCCTTCAACTTCCGCAACGCCGCCAATGCCTTTGTAGAACTCTGCGAATTGGGCAATATCTACCTGCAGGAAAAAGCGCCCTGGGCCCTCTGGAAAGCCAATCCCGAAGACCCCGCCATCGCTGCCTGCCTCAACGATGCCCTGCAACTCACCACCCTGCTCTCACTCATCACTCAGCCTTTCATCCCCTTCACTTCTGACAAGATGAGGCGTCTGCTCAACTTACCCAAACTGCAAAGCGGCGACTGGAAAGACATGCTGCAAAAGCTTCAAGAGCAAAAACCACTGCTCCGGGCAGGCCACCAAATCGGCAAGCCGGAAATCCTCTTTGCCAAAATATACGACCGCAAAGACGACTCCCGCCTGCGCATCATCGAAGCGCAAAAAGCCAAACTGCAAGCCCTGCTCGAAGAAGAGAAAAAGGGCCAGGCCCCCGAGCTCAAACCCACCGTAAAATTCGAAGACTTCACCAAACTCGACCTGCGCACGGGCACCATCATCGCCGCCGAAAAAATCCCCAAAGCCAACAAACTTCTCAAAGTGGAAGTGGACCTGGGCTTCGAAAAACGCACCGTAGTTGCCGGCATAGCTGAATACTATCAGCCCGAAGACATCATCGGCCAAAGGGTCGTGCTCCTTGCCAACCTCGCCCCCCGCAAACTGCGCGGCGTAGAATCCCAGGGCATGCTCCTCATGGCCGACAATGCCGAAGGCCGCCCGGGCTTCCTCAGTCCGCCCGAAGGCTGGCCCAATGGCTTTCCCATCAGGTAAGCCACCCACATTAAGGCAGGATAAACTCATGAAACTGCAAAAAACCACACGTGCCCTAAGCCTCATCGCTCTGCTCATCACCCTGGGGAGCAGTTGGAAAATGTGGTCCCTTTACGGTCAAAACATGCTGTGGGGGAAACTGCCGCTGTGGTTTTTCCTGGGCATCTGGGGCACTGTGTTTTTTTATTTGCTTTCGCAAAACGCCGACCGGCCAAAGCAGCTCCTCAAGTACGTACTGGCCGCCTCCACCGGTCTCTTGCTCTGGGCCGCCTTTCCACCCATGCCGCTGATTCCGCTGGCATTTGTGGCTTTCCTTCCGCTCATCTATCTGGAAAATCTGCTCGGCACCCGCCCCAATGGCAAAGCCGAACGCTTTTTGCCCTACCTCTATCTCAGCTTTACGC
>WGBN01000095.1 GCA_015494245.1 Saprospiraceae bacterium
AGACATAATTCCGCAAATTGACCTGGCGCTGCAGGGCCAAAGCCTGCTCGGCCAGTTGTTTTTGCTTTTTCTCCAACTGGTATTTGGCTTCGAGTTGGGCAAATTCTTTGAGATGCTCTTTTCTGACCAGGCTGTCGGCCAGGCTTTCCGCCAGCAAAGAAGCCTCATAGGCTTTTTGATATTGACCTTTGGCTGCAGCGGCTCTTGCCAGCAGGCCGGCAGCTCTCTGCCGGAGGTCGAGATGGGCGATGTCTTCGGCTTCTTGCAAAGCTTTTTCTGCATGCAGCAAGGCAGCCTCGCTTTGCCCGCTTTCCAGCAAAGCCTCGGCGAGGTTGTTGTGTACGTAGGCGATGAAGTAGCGCGCCCGCAATTTCTCAAACAAAGCCAGAGCCTGCCGGTAGTTGTCTATGGCGAGGGGCAAATCTCCTTTGGCTTTCGCCAAATTGCCCAAATTGCTCAGGGCATTGGCCTCCTCCCGCTTCAAATCGTATTGCCGGCTGTGGTCCAGATATTTCCGGTAATAGGCCTCGGCCAGGGGGTAATCTTTCTCTTTCAGATAGACATTGCCCAGGCGGTTGTAGCAATATCCCAGCTTTTTAAAATCTCCCTGTTGCTGGCGCAAGGCCAGGCTTTGGGCATAGTACTTTGCGGCCTGTTCCCAGGCTTCCTGCTTTTCATAGACCAAACCGATGTTGTTGTAGCAACTGGCAATTTGATCGTAAGCCTTCACTTTCTCAAAATACTTCAAAGCCGAAAGCCAGTAATAAGCAGCGCTGTCGAGCTCTTCGCGATAGTGAAACACATTGCCCATACGCACCAGCACAATGCCCTTGGCCCGCTCATCATCTATCTGCGGAAAGAGCCTCTGCTGCCGCTTAAAATACGTCAAAGCTTCATCCATCTCGTTCACCATGGCAAAAGACAAGCCCAAAAAGCCCAAAGCATCAAAAGTTGCCTGCAGGTCTTTTTGCTCTTCTGCCCGATGCAACATCGTCAAAGCCACTTCTCCGGCCGTATCCGGAGCATTCAAAACAGTTTTCTTTAGAAAAGCGCGCAGGGAATCCATTGGCAGGGAAGAAACTTCCGGAGCCTTTTGCGCCGCCATAAAGCCCGCAAAAAACCAACTCTGGCAAACGACCACAAAGAGGACCAACAAGCTCTTAGACTTGTTCAACGGCCATAAAAACAACTTGCTCAGCATGTTTCAACTCGATGGTGAAAGATTTTCTACAGCATACAACTCTTTTTGCACGACCTCAAGCGCGTTTTAAAGATACACTTTATACGCAAAACAGCCGCAACAGATGCCAAAAGACAGGCCGACCGGAAATGACGCACGAGGCTTACAGAGGATCATAAGGAAGTCGAAATTACGCGCATCCGGCCGGCCCAACAGGAATTGTATAAAAGGACAATCTCAAAAATGCGAACACACAATCTTGAGCTTTACACAGACAAAGGTATAGACAGGCAAAGCAGGATGCTTTCGACCATGTCGCAAAATCTATGACTGAAGTCGCAAAACGGCCATGCATAGCCTGCGCCAAATAAAAAAGGGGGCAAAGCCCCCTTTTTTATTTGGTGATAATCGCTTCTACCTCTCGCTCGCGCATCAATTGATTGAAGCGGGCTATTTCTCCTTGTTTGATTTGGCGAAAGCCCTCCAAGACCGCATCTATCCGGGCCGTCAGTTCGTTTTTGACAGCTATGGCTTGCTCGGTGGGCGGATAATCGGCGCTCATGATGGCATTGAGGTGAGCCATTTTGTTGGTAAGCTTTACGGGAAAGTTGAGGGGGTCCTGGGCGCTGCGGTTTTGGGTTTGGTACAGTTCCTGTTCTACAGCCAATAGAGAGCTGTCTATCTGTGCTGCCAGTTCCAACAAATCCTCCATGCCTTCGCGCTCTTTGAGGCGCTTGCGGTAATTTCCCAACTGCTCGCGCAAATCGCGCATTTCGAGTATGGCCTCATGGGCTTCGCTGATTTTATCGAGAATCTCCCTCGCAAAGGCCACCTGCTGGCGAATTTGCTCTTCGGAAACGGGTGCACGGGGATCGCGCCTGACCTTAAAAGCCGTCTCGCGGCTCTGCACTTCTCCCTGCTCCGGATGGTACTCCAGAATAGCGGAAAAGCCCTCAGCCGGAGCTACGCGCGGGCCTTGTAAAGAGCCCCACCAAAAGATCATTCCCGGAAAGTCTTTGGCTCCCGGATAGCGCAAATCCCAAAGGAAGTAGTTGGCGCCCGCATGGACATTGCCGATGCGCCCCTCGCCCTCTTCCGGCCGGGTGCTGAAACTCCTGATCAAGGCTCCCGAAGCATCGGTGAAACGCAGACGCAGGGTATCTTTTTCGTTCCAGGCAGGCAGGTAAAAATACAAGCGCAGGCCGTTGGCTTCATTGGTGCCGTTGAGCAGGCTTGCATGGGCAGCGCGGGCGCCTTCCATGCGGTAGGGTGCTTCGGGCTCAAAGAGCAAGAGTTGAGCCGTTGGCGTATTTGGCGAAAGCTGCTGAAGCAATTTCAAATCGTCCAGTATCCAAAGGCTGCGCCCCTGGGTGGCCGCCACGAGGTGGTTGTCCTTAACCGCCAGGTCGGTAATGGGAACCTCCGGCAAGTTCAATTGCAGGGATTGCCAGTGCGCGCCATCGTCAAAAGACACGTACATGCCGTGCTCCGTACCCGCATACAAGAGGCCTTCACGCCGGGGGTCGGCCCGTACTACGCGGGTAAAATCCTCTTCGGCAATGCCGTTGACGATGAGCTTCCAGCTCCGGCCGTAGTCTTCGGTTTTGTAGAGGTAAGGATGGTTGTCGCCCGACTTGTACATGGTGGCCGCCACGTACAGACCTCCGGCGTGGAAGGGGTCGGCCTCTATGCTGTTGACCTGTATCCACTCGGGCATTTGGGGGGGCGTAACGTTCTCCCAATGCTTGCCATCATCGCGGGTGATGTAGATCAGGCCATCGTCGGAGCCTGTCCAGATCACGCCTGCTTCCAGGGCAGATTCGGCCAGGGTAAAAATGGTGCCATAGTACTCCACAGAGGTGTTGTCTTTGGTGATGGGGCCGCCCGAAGGGCCCAGCTTGGTGGAGTCGTTGCGCGTCAGATCGGGGCTGAACAACTGCCAGGATTGCCCCTCATCCGTACTGACATGCAGGTGATTAGATGCTACGTACAGCCTATTGTAATCATGTCTGGAAAAGACAATTGGGAAATTCCAATTAAAGCGATACTTTAAGTCTCCTGCGCCATAGCCCATAGGCAAATCCGGCCATACGCTGACGTTGCGGTTCATCTTGCGTTGGTGGTCTTTGCGCTCCAGATAGCCATCGTAGCAACCGCCATAAACGATCTCCGGATTTTTGGGGTCGGGAGCGAGGTAGCCACATTCGCAGCCCGCCGAAGGCTCCCAATCCCGCTCGGTGATGGCGCCGCCGGAAGTGCGGTGATAGATGCGCACGCTGGAGTTATCCTGCTGAGCTGCATAGACGCGAAAGGGGAAGACGTCGTCGGTGGTTACGCGATAAAACTGGGCTGTGGGCTGGTTGTGGTAAGTCGTCCAGTTTTCGCCTCCGTCATAGCTGACCTGGGCGCCTCCGTCGTCGGCAATGATGAGGCGGCGCGGATTCTGAGGGTCTATCCACAAATCGTGGTGGTCGCCATGAGGAGAGCCCATGGTTTTGAAATTTCTGCCGCCGTCTTTGGATTTGTACCAACGGACATTGAGCACATAGACCACGTCTTCGTCTTTGGGGTCGGCATAAACGCGGCTGTAGTACCAGGCGCGCTGGCGCATTTTGCGCTCATCGTTGACTTTCGTCCAGTGTTCGCCGGCATCATCGGAGCGGAAGAGGCCACCTTCTTTGGCTTCGATTTGTGCCCAAAGGCGCTCTGAATTGGCGGGAGATACAGCGATGCCACTGATGCCCCAGATGCCTTTCGGCAAACCCGGCTTTTCCTTTAAGGGCTGCCAGGAATCTCCGCCGTCGGTGCTCTTCCACAGGCCGGAGCCTTCCCCGCCGCTGGAAAAGCTGTAGGGCGTGCGCCTGACTCGCCAGGTAGAAGCGTAAATGATGCGCGGGTTGTTGGGGTCCAGAATCAAATCGGCAGCCCCCACATCGGGCCCGACGAAGAGGACGCGCTCCCAGTGGCGGCCTCCGTCCTTAGAGCGGTAAACGCCGCGTTCGTCGCTGTCCTTAAACAAATCGCCGATCACCGCCGCATAGACCCAGTCGGCATTGCGTGGATGAATGCGAATGCGGGCAATGTGGCGGGAGTTCTCTAAACCCACATGCTTCCAACTCTTGCCGGCATCCTCGGATTTCCAGACTCCTCTCCCACTGGAGACGTTGCCGCGCAGCGTTTCTTCACCGCCACCGACGTAAATGACATTGGGATCGTACTCGCTCACGGCTATGGCGCCGATAGAGCCTCCGAAAAAGCCATCGGAGATGTTGCTCCAGTGGCGCCCGCCATCGGTAGAACGCCAAACACCCCCGCCGGTGCTTCCGAAGTAAAACAAATCCTCATCGCCCGGATGGCCGGCAACGGCACAGGAGCGGCCACCCCGAAAAGGGCCTATGCAGCGCCACTGCAGGGCTGCGTACAAAGAGGAATCCACCGGTGGTGGCGAAGAAGAGGCTGAGGAACTCTCTTGCAGAGCATCTGCAGCGCTGCAGGAAAAAAAGAGCAGAATCAAAACGCAAAGAGAAAGCAATGGGCGCATGGCTTCAAATTTTTAGTGGTTTGACGGGGAAATTGGCTACCTTTCAGGCCCCGTACATTTTTGAGCAGCTCAAAGCTATAAAAATATAGAGGATGCAAAGACGAACTTTCAACCGAAATTTGCTGCTGGCCCTGCTTTCTGCGCCTTTGCTCGGCGCCACTACGCGAAAAAGCCGGAGCCGGCCCAAAAAGACCCTGCCGGTGCCTCGCCTGAAAAAGGGAGATACCATAGGTTTGATTACACCAGGGAGTTTCATCAGCGATGAGGGTCTGGAAAAAGCCGTAAAAAATGTGGAAGAACTGGGTTTCAAGGTCAAGCTCGGCAAAAACATCCGCAAAAAGCGCGGTTTTAACGCCGGCACGGATGCCGAGCGCCTAAGCGATTTGCACGAGATGTTCGGCGACCCTCAGGTGCAGGGCATTTGGTGTGCCCGCGGAGGCTACGGCACCACCCGCCTCTTGCCCGCGCTGGATTTCAAATTCATCCGGAAACACCCCAAAGCCCTCATCGGCTACAGCGACATCACGGCTCTGCTCAACGCCATCCACACCGCTACGGGCATGGTGGGTTTTCACGGCCCCGTAGCTTCTTCCACCATGACCGATTACACCCGCGAGCACTTCATGCGCGTTTTGACTGCAGAGCACAGGGGCTACGTCATCCGCCCCTTAGAGACAGAGGGGGAAAAAGGCTCTGCTCCACCCCACCTCCCGGGTCGCGCTACGGGCAAACTGACAGGCGGCAACCTCACCCTGCTCGCTGCCCTGGCCGGCACGCCCTGGCAACCCGAGTATCGCAAGGCACTGGTTTTCATCGAAGAAATAGGAGAAAAACCCTACCGCATAGACCGCATGCTGACGCAAATACGGGAAGCCTCTCACATAGCTGAAGCGGCCGGCATAGCGCTCGGCGCCTTCAACGACTGCCAGGCCGATGCCGATGATCTCTCCCTAAGTCTCGAAGAAACCCTGGCCGACCGCCTGCTGCCGTTGGGCAAGCCACTGGCCTACGGCCTTTCCTTCGGGCATATCGAAAATCAATGTACGCTGCCCATAGGCGTGCGCGCTACCTTGCAGGCAGAGGAAGGTGCCATTACTCTGGATGAAAATGGAACTACTAAATGAGGTTAGGGAATCCCGGGCGGAGCCGAAGGGCGCTGTCCTGAGCGGAACGAAAGTGGAGCCGAAGGGCGCTGTCCTGAGCGGAGGATAGCTTCGGGGAGCCTTTGCATTTTCCTGGCCTCCCGCGCCCCCGGCCCCTAAAGGGGCGGGCTGCCCGCGAAAAATGCAAAGGCGCCGTCCTGAG
>WGBN01000096.1 GCA_015494245.1 Saprospiraceae bacterium
CCATTCTCCATTCTTTCCGTCAATTCCTGTACAAATTTGAACTCGCTGAGGAAAGTCGCCCCGACAACGCGCAAGACGGTGTAAACCGGAATGGCCACGACCATACCGAGAATGCCTCCCAACTTAGCGCCCATCATGATCACCAGAAAAATCTCTAAGGGGTGGGCCCGCACGCTGTTAGAAAAGATCCAGGGCTGCAGAAAAAAATTGTCAATCATTTGCATCACGGCAAACACCAGCGCTACCTTGCCAATCAAAGGCAGCATTTGATCGTAAAAATTCAAATCCAAATTGGAGCTGATCGTAATCAAAATGCCCACCACAGCTCCAATGGCCGGCCCGAGATACGGAATGACGTTGATCAGGGCTGCAAAAAAGCCAATGAGCAGTGCGTTTTGCACGCCCAATAAGCTCAAGCCCACCGTAACAATAACCGTGATGATCGTAATCTGCAACAAAACACCCAGAAAATAACGAGTCAAAAGCGTAGAAATGCGATCTAAAACGACCTCAACCTTTTGCTCGTACTCATCGGGCACCATCATCTGAATAAAACTCGTAAACAGCCCCTGCTCCTTCAAAAAGAAAAAGGTAATGAACAAAACCGAAAAAAAGCCGATAAAAATATTCCCCGCTGCCGACACCAAAGTGCTAAACCAATCGCTGAGCGCCTCCGGCTTAAACCACTTCTCCAAACGCAAAGCCTGTTGCACCTGCTCCTCGGGAGAAACCGCCTCCGTAATCAGCCCGTGCTCCATAGCCCAGTTGTTGAATTGCGCTATGGGCTCACTCAAAGCATGGGCAATGGCAGAATAATTCAACTCGCTCAAATTCGCCGCCTGCTGCACAAACAAAGGAATAAACAAACGCAACAAAAGCGCAAAGCCCAATAGAAAAACCAAAATAGTCAAAGCCGAAGCAGTAGAAGGACCCAGGCGAAATTTTCCCACCTTCACGTACTTCATTAAAAAATTGTGCAAAGGCATGCCCATCAAAGAAAACACCCAGGCCAGCAAAACGTAAACAATGATATTGCTAAAAAAATACCACAAAGCCCCTACGAGCAGCAGGACCAAAAGAATGGCAAAAATGCGGCCGGGCTGTTTCTTCATGATAAGCAAAGATAGGAAAACTTATTTAGTAAACAACAGACTACATCGCTTAAATATGCTGATAAAAATTCTTCCGATGCAACACTTTCATCTCCTCCGGCCGGTAAAGCTCCGTAAAAGACGGAGGAAAGCGCAACTTCCTTCTGGCACTGTATTTTATCTCATAGGCGTGAAAGGCATCCCCCTCCTGCACGACAAAATCCACCTCCGAGCCCGACTTGCTGCGCCAGAAAAAAAATTGAGCGCCACGCTCCGCATACCGGTATTTCTTGACCAACTCCATGATGATGAAATTCTCCCACAAAGCGCCCACATCATTTCGGGCAGAAAGAGGCCGAAAAGTATTGATCACGGCATTGCGAATGCCCAAATCGTAAAAATAAATCTTTCGGGTCAAAAAAATCTCCTTCCGCCTGTTGCGGGACAACGGCCTCAAACGAAACAAGACATAACTGTCCTCCAAAAGCCGGATATACCGCTGCACTGTCTCGTGATTGATGCGCAATTTCTTAGCCAGCTCGTGATAAGATACCTCCTGCCCCAACTGAAAAGCCAGAGCCTGTAACAACTGCACAATCACCTCCGGCTTTTTTAAACCGCCGTATTCCAATACGTCTTTGTATAAATAGGAATCCGCCAATTCCTGCAACAGCTTTTCTCTCCGCTCTTTGGCAGTGTAAACCTCCGGATAAAGCCCCGTGATGAGCAGACTGTCCAACTGCCGCAAAGAAGGCGCCAGGCCCTGTGCACTCACCAACTCCCCCCAACTGAGTGGATACAACTCAAAAGTCCACTTGCGGCCGGTAAGAGGCTCATGTATAGACGAAGCCAAATCCAAAGACGAACTCCCCGAAATAAAGACCTGCTTGTGCAAATCTGCATCCAGAACCATCTTCGCAGCCAGACCAATATTCACAATACGCTGCGCCTCGTCAAAAACGATGTACTCAAACCCCTGAATCAGCCGTAAAATTTCCTCTCTGGAAATATCCGACCACAAGCCGCGCTCAAAAGGATCATCCCCATCTACCCACAACACCCGCTCTTTCCCATGTAAAAGGGCTTTTAAAAGAGTCGTCTTCCCCACCTGCCTCGCCCCTTTAATGACAATGGCTTTCTTAAAATCCACATAAGCGGGAATCCGGTCTTCCAAAATCCTTTTAATCATGATATTTGCGATTGTAATCGCAAATATAGGGCTTTTTTTGCGGAAAGAGATATGAAATTCAAGACAGAGACTGCAAATCTCTCAGCAAATGTTCAATTCTGGTCTGGTATCTCGGAATAGCAATTTCCCGTGCGATTTGATGAGCTTTTTCTAAAAAATGCTTTGCATCTTTGACCTTAGCCTGGCTTTTGTACATCGTCCCCAAGCCATAGGCTGCCTGCAGTATGCCTTTCTTATATCCTTTTTCTTCAGCCAGCTTAAGAGCTGTTTTAAAATCCCTTTCGGCATCTTCAAAGGACTCCTGCCCGACATAAAGCCAGGCGCGATAAACCCTCGCCTTGATGCGCACTTTCAGGTAATTGATCTTTTCACTCTCCTCAATAGCCTTCTCTAAAATTTCGGCAGCCTGCTGATATTTTCCCTGCCTCGTATAAACTTCTCCCAATTTGCTCAGGATATAGACCTCTCCTTTGCGACTGCCCATGCGCCGATATTTATCCAAAGCCTCGGAAAAATTAGCAATGGCTGATCCCAAATCACGTTTAATCCAATAAGCCTGCCCATAACCGCCCAAAGCAAGCGCACTGCCTTTGAGATAGTGCAACTGTTCACTGATATCCAAGGCCTCCCGAAAATGCTTCATGGCTTTGCTTACAACTTCCTCCTTTGGCAAAGAATCAAGAAGAAGCCCGCCCATATAGACATGCCCCAGCGTTACGCCCTTCAGGTAACGAACCTCCTCTGCGAGAGCAAAGCCCTTTTGATAATGCGCTTCAGCCCTTTTAAAATTTCCCAGGTCTCGCTCCACCTGCCCCAATCCATATTGCGCATAAACGATGCCATAGGGGCGTCCCATTTCCTCGTTGAGCTCCAAAGATTTTTGATAATACTCCCCGGCTTTTTCAAAATCACCTGCCATGCGAAGCAAATCTGCCAGATTTGCATAATCCAGAGCCTCGCCCCGTTTGTAAGAGATTTCTTTGTTGATTTTCAATGCCTCTTCAAAACATTTTTTTGCCTTTTCCCATTCACCCTGCTCCCGCAAAACTTCACCCAGATTGCTCAAATTGTAAGAATGTACTTTTTCCAATCCTATACGCTTACTCAAATCAATCATCGTTTTATGATACTCGCCTGCCTGCTCCAAAGCACCGTTTATCCTGTACAAAGCACCCATCCTGCTCAGATTGTACAACACTCCTCCAAGATCTGGCTTCCCATCAGAATTGCGATAGACATGCAGCGCCTTTAAAAAATACTCCTCCGCCTCTTTCAGATGCCCCCTGTCTCTATACACTTCACCCAGATTGCCCCAGGCCTTGGCCATACCAACCGGACTCAGGTTTTTCCCAGCCAGGCTCAAGGCCCTTTTAAAATAGTCAATGGCCTTCTCGTAATCTCCCCGCTCCCGATACAATTCTCCAAGACTGTTATAAACAGATGCTTTTGAAGCTTCATCCTGCAATCTGTCAAAAACCGATAACGCTTTCCTGTAGTATCCTTCTGCTTTTTCTAAATCTCCCTTACTCCTGTAAACATCGCCCATACCCGCATACACATTGCCTGATTCGCGCCGGCAATCCTCACCTAAAGTTTTGTCGTAATATTTCTTAGCCTGTTCGTAATAAGCAATGGCATTATCATAGGCTCCGGTCATGTGAGCAATAAGGGCGAGATGATAGAAACTGTGTGCCTTGTATTCTTCACTTTGGGTATTCTCCTCACATTCCCTGAATTTTTTACTGGCCTTCGACAGTTCCCAATTTGAAAAATACTCCAAGGCCTCATTAAAACAACGAAATACCGACTGAGCAGATGCAGAGTCTCCCAATATAAAATTCTCCTCTGATATAGTTTCTCCCTCTTTGGACATTTTACCAAGATACTGCTCCAAACCTTCCATAACCCTGCTCAACTCTCCTTTAACCCTCTCCCTGTAAACCAACTTATCTTCAAGTTTCTGTACATGGCTGGCAAAGGCCAAAACATCAAAAGCCTCCTTGTGGAAAAGCTCGAACTGCTGCATGCTCATAATCAACACCAGGGAAATGTTTTTGGCAACTATGGCATCCCGCATCATAAGCACCTGGGCAGCTACATCAGACTCGCTCTCCGCATGATCGCCGTAAAGATTTAAAACGACAAAATCATCAGAGGAGGATTTGTCAAACAACTCCAGCAACAAAGGTCGAATGCGTTTTTGCTCACTCAATGCATAACAAAAAACAGGTCTGTTAATGCTTTTTTTCAGATCATTACACAAGGCCCTGCCCAGCTCTTTTGTATCCACTACAAAAACAC
>WGBN01000097.1 GCA_015494245.1 Saprospiraceae bacterium
AACCTGCGCTCGCTGCGCACCCGCTTTTACCTGCGCCGCCCTGCCGGGACTTTCCCAAAACTCAATCTCCGCAAGTGGCTGCTGGTCCGCTTTAAATGGAATACCCTGCCGCCCATCCATCTCGTACAGCGCTACATGCAGGCCGGACGCCAACTCGGCCTCCGCTACGACGGCAAAGGACTGGAGCATTTTATCCCCGAAGAAGAGGAAGTGCGCATAGAAGATTTTTTGCGCCTTTCGGCAAATGCTCAAGGACCCCTTTCGCCTGCCTCCCGCCAAGGGAGGGCAAATGCTCCCCTCATTGCCGTAGCCATAGGCGGCACCTATGCCACCAAACGCCTGCCACCGGAGAAACTCACCGAGCTTTGTGCCCGCCTCCCCGGGCAAATTCTACTGCTCGGAGGGCCGGAGGACAGGGCTGTGGGAGAGCAAATTGCACAAAAAGACCACATCATCAACCTCTGTGGCCGCCTGAGCATGCAGCAATCGGCCTCCGTGCTGGCGCAGTCGGATTTGGTGCTGGCTCACGATACCGGCATGATGCACATTGCCGCCGCCCTCAAAAAGCCAATCATCTCCATCTGGGGCAATACCGTGCCCGATTTTGGGATGTATCCGCTTTTTCCCGACGACATGCCGGCCTTTGAGTTGCGGGCAGAAGTGCAGGGGCTGTCTTGCCGGCCCTGTTCCAAGCTCGGCTTTGACATTTGCCCGAAAGGGCACTTCCGATGTATGCAGGAGCAGGATTTGGACAAAATTTTACGCCTGACAAGTGACTTTTTGTCTGAAAATAGGCATTTGTGATACTTGGGTGCAAAAAAATAGGCGTGGCATTTTGTGTACTCAGAAGAAAGCCTTTACTTTGGCAGTGATTCGGAAACAAAGGTAGAAAGGCCTTATTTTTCGGTATTGAATGAGGTAAAAATCGTTTTTATATGAAGAGCCTGAAAGCACTACTCCTTTTTTGTTCGTTCGCCCTTTTGGTGCCTTTGAAAGGGCAGGACATCCACTTTTCGATGTTCGATATGGCCCCGCTTTCGCTAAACCCCGCCTATACGGGCGCTTTTTACGGCACCTATCGCGTAGGAGGTGTCTATCGCGACCAATGGGCCAGTTTCCTGCCCGGGCAATTTACTACGCCCTCATTCTATCTCGATGCGCCGGTACTCACCGTGCGCAAAAACGACTGGATAGGCGTGGGCGGCATGGTCTATCAGGATCAGGCCGGCACAGGCAAACTGCTAACCGGCACCTATCAACTCTCTGCAGCTTACCACCTGGCACTCGACAAAAAAGCAGACAACGTACTGACGCTGGGCGTTCAGGGCGGGCAGTTGTTTAGAAAATTTAGCAATAAAGGAGGTGGGTTTGGCGGTGAATACTACCTCGGTGAACTGATTCCCGAAAACCTGGGAGGAGAAGGAAATTCAACTATCCAAGATGATGTTACCCGTCTCTGGGAAAAGAACAAGAACCCGAGCGAAAATTTCTTTGACGTCCAGGCCGGCCTGCTCTTCAAATCCCGCATCAACAAGACTACGGATTTGACCCTCGGATTTGCAGCCCTGCACCTGACACGCGGAAAGGGCTATGGCCTGGTGGGGAACTCGGAAAACGCACGCCAAAACATGCGCTTCAACGTACACGGCCAGATGAATATGGCCCTGACCAATAAATGGACCCTTACGCCTCAGTTCCTCTACACCCGCATGGGGCCGGCTTCCGAAGCCGCCCTGCAGGCTTGGGGCACTTACGCCTGGGACCCGCAAAGAGACATCAACTTTCGCACCGGACTGGGCTATCGCTTCGGAGATGCAGCCGAAGTACTGGTAGGAGTGGACTACAAGGATCTGCGCGTGGGCGTGAGCTATGACGTGAACGTCTCTTCCCTCAAAGACGCCACGAAATTTCGCGGCGGCTTTGAGATCGCCTTGATGTACATCGGTAAGATTTACAAAAAGCCGAAGGTGAAACCCGTGATTATTTGTCCGAAGTTCTGATTTTTGCTTTGCGCCAAAGTCCCTCCGGTTTTTGGCGCAAGCCGTTTTTGTACTCCATTGATTGAAAACACTAACAGCTATACAATGCGAACCTCTCTATTGACCTTTGCCCTTTTTCTTTGCACTGTTGTGGCATTGCAGGCTCAGCCTCTCAACAAGGCCACCTATGCCGCCATGATCAAAACGGCTGAAGAACAGTTGGCAAACAACGACTATTACAATGCCATTGATTGGTATGAAAAAGCCTATGAAGAGCGCAGCGATCCGGATTTGGCCATTACCATTGCTACGCTCCACTACAACCTGCGCAACTACCGCAGGGCAGAGAGCTGGTTTCGTCGTGCTTTGCGAAAAGACAAAAAGGGCGAGTATGCAGAATACCGCTTCATGTATGCCCGCTGCATGAAAATGAATGAGAAATACGACGAGGCCATAGAAGAGTTCCAAAAATATCTGGAAACGGCTACCGACGAAAAAATGCGCGAACTGGCCGAAAACGAAATTGCCGGCGCTGAGTTTGCCAAAATAGCCCCCGAACCCGAAGACCTGACCATCTCCAATGCAGGGCGCAAAATCAACAGCAAATACTCTGAATACAGCCCCACATTCAGCCCCGATGGCACCGAAATGTACTACGCCACGCTGAAGCGAGATGAACTGCTCGTCATAGATGCAGACAAAGGAGATAAGGAAGAATACTACACCCGCATCTACGTAGCCAAACGCACAGATGAAGGCTGGAGTGAGCCCCAGCCCCTCGGGCAAAACATCAATCGCCCGGGCTACCACGTGAGCAATTGTGCCCTTTCTCCCGATGGCCGCCGCATGTTCTTTAACCGCCTTTTGCTCAAAGGCAATGAGGTGGCTGAAGCCAAACTCTTCATGTCTGAGAAAAGCGGCTCCGGCTGGGGTGCAGCCAAAGAAATGGAAAGCCTCAATGGCGATTACATCGCCAAGCAGCCCGCAGTAGGCGAGCTGTTCGGAAAAGAAGTACTCTTCTTCTCTTCCAACATGGATGGAGGCGAAGGCGGTTTTGACCTCTACTACGCCACCTACAAAGGCAATGGCGTCTATGGAGACCCCGTCAATCTCGGCCCCAAGATCAATACGCCGGGCAATGAAGAAACGCCCTTCTTCCTCGATGGCATCCTCTATTTCAGCTCCGACGGCCACCCCACCATGGGCGGCTTTGACATCTTCAGGGCAGAGTGGAATGGCGCTACCTGGAGCGAGCCTTCCAACATGGGCAAAGGCTATAACACCAGCTTAGACGATCACTATTTCTCCCTTGCGGGAAATGGATTCCAGGGTGCCCTGACGTCCAACCGCACCGGCGTGCGCTCGGTCTTTGCCCGCACCTGCTGCGATGACATCTATAACGTAACCCTGAAACTCATCGAAGCCAACCTGCTCGCGCTGGCTCTGGATGCCGAAACAGATGAACCTCTGGATAGCGTTACCGTAGAACTGGTAAACCTGACCGGCGAAAAGCCAAAAGTCGTAGCACGCCAGACGCATGTCAAGACAGACCCCTTTGCCTTCCCCCTTGAGCTCGACCAAACGTACATGATCATTGCCAATCGCGCGGCTTACGATCCGGATACGCTGGAGTTTAACACCCTGGGCTTGCTGGATTCCAAAACCTTTGAACTGAAACTCAAGCTCAATCCGGAACCGGTTTACATTACGCTGACCAAGGAAACGCCCATTGTGCTCGAAAACATCTACTACGATTTCGACGACGACAAAATCCTTCCCGATGCCGAACAGGATTTGCAATTGGTCTTCGAGCTGATGAACGAATATCCCGACATGGTCATCGAGCTGTCGTCCCATACCGACAACCGCGGTACCGAGGCCTACAACCGCGACCTTTCGCAACGCCGGGCCGAATCTGCCCGCCGCTGGCTGATCAACAAGGGAATTGCCCGCCGCCGCATCGAAGCGGTCGGCTATGGCGAAAGCGTACCTTTTACCGTTACGGCTAAAATCGCCGCCGAATATCCCTTCCTCAAAGAAGGCGATGTGCTGACAGAGGAGTTCATCAACAAGCTGGAAACGGAAGAGCAAAAAGAAATTGCTCACCAACTCAATCGCCGCACGGAATTCAAAATTATTGAAGGGCCTTCCTCCATCCGCATCGAAGAGCGTCGCCTCATCCGCCGTGGTAAACACGAGGTGAAAGACCAGCCCGTAGAGAAAAAGAAAGAGGGCGTCAGAGAAGAAGACCCCAAGCAAAAAAAAAAGTAGCTGATTATGGTGAAGGACAGCCCGCCGGCATAGTGATCAGCGAGCTGTCCTCCTTACATGGTATGAAGGACCTGAGCGGTCTGCCCATCATGCACTTTGACCGGCGCAAGGTGGATTTTGGCAAGGTGAAAAAGGGTGAAAAACGCGAGCACACTTTTCACTTTACCAACATAGGCGAAGGGCCTCTCACCATAGACATCATCTCGGCCTGTGATTGTACCACCGTAGAATATGAGCGGGGCAAGACCTGGCAGCCCGGAGAAAGCGGGGACATACACGTCATTTTTGACAGTTCCTCCAAAGACGAAGGTGAGACCATTACCATAGACATCATCCTGCGACAAACGGCAGGTAAGGAGCAATACCCCATTATTGAAAGTTTGCAGTACACTTTTGAGCTGGAGAACTAAAAAAAAGGATTTTTTTTTCGCTCGATTTTTTTAAGGAAACGGCGCCTAAGCCTTTCGGTGCGGCTCAATTTTCAGCCTCGTTGAATTTTTTAAAACGCCGAACGGTGCATGGGAATTTTAAATTCCCTAACTTTGTTGCCGAAAAAACTGGATATCCCATGAACAGATTACGACTCTTCGTACTGGCATCCCTATTGGCCATCACCGGTGTGAAAGCACAGCAGCTTTCCCTTTTCACACAGTATCGCGAGCAGGCGGAGGTGCTCAACCCCGCAGCACTGAGTACGGCCTATCTCGCCTATGAGCAAAATGTATCTTTTCTGGCTTCCTACCGCAAACAGTGGGTGGACCTCAAAAACGGCCCTGTAACGCAGGTCATCAGTGGTTCTTACCTCTACGATGGCAGTGGCGTCAGCCTGATGGCCGGCGGCCATTTGGTCAATGATGTAACCGGCCCCACCGCCTTTACAGGGCTGTATGGCCGTCTTGGCGGAGTTATCTCCGGCGACCCCTACTTCGGGGGTATCGCTCTGGCCATCAGCGGTGGCGCTGTGCAGTACCGCCTGAAAGGCAGCGAAATTCGCCTGCGCGAATCGGGCGATGTACTCGAAAACAAAAGTTACAGCCAACTCTATCCCGATGTAGGCGTTGGCCTTTATGCCTATCAACGCATTACGGCCGGCCGTGAAGATGTAGTCATTTACGGAGGAATCTCCGTGCCGCAAATCATTGGTCTGGACCTCTCTTTTAAATCCGACAACGGAGCTTTTGACATCAAGCGCACCCAACACTATTATGCCATGTTCGGCCTGTACAAATTCTTCAGCAACGACGGCTTTGTAGAGCCTTCCGTTTGGTTTAAATACACACCCGGTGCTCCGGTCAACATAGACCTCAACCTCAAACTGCAACTGGCTCCCAACTTCTATGTCGGAGCAGGAGGCTCTACGGCCAAAGCCATTCACCTGGAAACGGGCTTTGTGCTCGGAGGCCTGGGCTATGACAATACCTTCCGCGTAGGGTATGGCTTTGATTATTCCTTTACCTCCTTTGGCCCCTATACGGGCACTACGCATGAAATCAACATCTCTTATTCCTTTGAACACTAAAACCGAAGGAAAATGATGTGGCCTTTGGCGATTGTTCCCATGTCCCAAAACAAGATTAAATGATCATGAAAAAACTATTCCCCCTGTTGGTATTGCTCTTTGGCATGACCACAGCAGTAAAGCTCTATGCCCAGCCTACGGTATATATGAATCCCGACTTCGTGCTCGTCAATTCGGGTGCATCGGACTGTATTCAATTTAGAACGCTGGACTTTACAGACATCCAGGAAATGAACTTTTCCGTACAATGGGACCCTGCCGTCATCACCAACGTCAATGTCCCGCCTGCCAGCATCAACCCTTCTTTGGCTCCCAACCTGACCATCACTGTAGATGAGGCGGCAGGAAACCTCACCTTTGAGTGGAAAGTCAATAACCTGCCGGGCTGCCCGCCCAACACGGAATCCCTCACCCTGGCCGACGAAACAGTGCTCTTTGAGTTTTGCTTCGAAGGCGTCAGCGGCCATACCGACCTGACCATAGGGGATGCCCCCTTAGAAACCTATGTGACCCGCGCAAATTCCTGCCCGCTTGACATCGGCCTCTTCACCGGCGATGGCTTTATCTCTGTGGACTACCTCCCCGTCGTCGTTAACGTCCCCGACGTAACGGCCTTTGAAGGCGAAACGGTCTGCATGGATTTTACCGTAGAAGATTTTACCGAAATTGTGAGTATGCAGTTCTCCATCAATTGGGAGCCGCAGGTCTTGCAGTTTGAATCCTATACCTGTCTGCTCCCACAGTGTGGAGGGGCCAACATCAACCCCAACAACACAGCAGGCTATGCAGCCTTTTCCTGGCCCTCCCCCGACCCGACTAATGGAACGAGCCTGCCCGATGGAACGGCCATCATGCAGGTCTGTTTTACTGTGGTAGGTAATTGTGGGCAGGTCTCGCCGGTAGAAATTACCGGCAACCCCGTACCTCTCGAAGTGGTACACACCATCTCCGGCGGAGACCCCGAAGTGGGCATCCTGCAAAATGGTGGAAGCGTGGCTGTGGGTTGCTTCAACCCCAACGGCCTTACTGTCATGGTGGAAGATGCCCAGGTGCAACCCGGAGAATCCTTTTGCCTCGATGTTACCGTGGAAAATTTCAACAACCTCAAGCACTTCCAATGGACACTCGGCTGGGATGAAGACCTCATTCAGTTTTCCAATGTGCAAAACATCAACCCCAACCTGTCCTTTTTCGACATCAATGACTTTAATTTCAACGGCGCCAACAACGGCTATCTGACGGTGGACTGGTCTGTCTTCAGTGGGGGAGAGACCCTGCCCGACGGGGCCGTGCTCTTTCAGGTCTGCTTCGATGCCATATCAGCCTGCCTGAACTCTCCGGTGAACATCATCGGAGACCCCACGCCCATAGAGGTCGTCAATGGCAGCAATCAGGATGTGGGCATCAATACCTTAAACGGCCTCGTAGAGCTCTATTGCCCGCCGGGCATTACGCTTACAACCCCTGATCTCGAAGTTGATCCGGGCAATACCATTTGTGTGCCCGTACAAGTGCAAAATTTTAATGAGATTACAGATATGACCTTCTCCATTATATGGGAGGCAGGTGTATTAAATTTCCAGGGCTTTCAGAACTTTAACCTTCCCGGCCTCTCGGCGGCTAACTTTGACGTCTCTTTTGCCAATGGAGGTGTCGCCTGCCTTTCCTGGTCGGATGTGAGCGGGCTGGGAGAAACCCTGCCCGATGGCTCAACGCTCTTTGAGATGTGTTTTGAGGCTGTGGGGCCGCCCTACTCTTGTTCGGGTTTTGACTTTAGCCCATTGCCTTGTGGATTGGAAGTGATTACAGCCAATTCCGCAGGTTTGGACGTAGGCCTCAATGCTCAGGCAGGGCAGGTTTGCATCACCAATCCCACTTCTTTTGTGATTAGCGCTTCGGATACTTCCGGCATTGCAGGCGATATCGTTTGTGTGGATTTTAGCGTCCAAAATTTCATCAGCCTGGGCCTGACGGAGTATTCCATCAACTGGAATCCCAATGTGATTAGCTACGTCTCTCTGCAAAATCCGGAAACACTGCCCGGTTTTAATTCAAACACCTATGACGATAGCAATGCCGATCTTGGCAACATCACCATCAACTGGACTTCAACTTCGGGTTCAGGAAACAGCCTGCAGGACAGCACCGTCATCTATTCCCTTTGTTTTGAACTGATTGGAGATGAAGGAGACTGTAGTGCCGTCAGCATTACCTCTGTGCCGCAGGACATCGTCATTCAACCTGCCGGTACCAATACCAATGTGGGCCTGATCGCTCAAAATGGCGAGGTCTGTGTAGCTT
>WGBN01000098.1 GCA_015494245.1 Saprospiraceae bacterium
CACGGAGTGTACACGGAGAGAGGTCATTCTCCATCACGCGATGCGAAGCGAGCGTAAAACCACATTAGAGGCCGCAGGCCTCCACATTAGAGCGCTTGCGCTCCACATTAGAGCCGAAGGCTCCACATTTTTTTCATACCTTTGCGCCTGCTTTAAAACCCGGGCTACCCATACAGCCCTTCAAACACCCTTTTGCGCATGCCAAAAAATTTGTTGATTGTAGAGTCTCCGGCTAAGGCAAAGACCATAGAGAAGATTTTGGGCAAGGATTTTACGGTAAAGTCCAGCTTTGGTCATTTGCGGGATTTGCCGAAGAAGAATGATGCCGTAGATATCAAAAAGGGCTTTGAGCCGAAGTACATCGTTACACCGGACAAGCGCAAGATTGTCAGGGAGCTTAAGGATTGGGTCAAGAAGGTGGATGAAGTCTGGTTGGCAACGGATGAAGACCGCGAAGGAGAGGCCATTTCCTGGCACCTTTGCAAGGTGTTGGGCCTGGATGAAACGCAAACCAAGCGCATCGTCTTTCGCGAGATTACGGCCCCGGCCATCAAAAAGGCCATTGCCAATCCGCGCACTGTGGACCTGAGCCTTGTTAATGCCCAGCAGGCCCGGCGTATTCTCGATCGCCTCGTGGGCTTTGAGCTCTCAGAGCTGCTTTGGAAGAAGATCAAGGGCAACCTCTCGGCAGGCCGCGTGCAGTCGGTAGCGCTGCGCCTCGTCGTGGATCGCGAGCGCGAAATCCGCAATTTTAAAGCCCAACCTTTTTACAAGGTACAGGCCGTTTTTAAAGTGGAAGATGCACAGGGACGCCTGGTGAGCCTGAAGGCCGATCTGAATCACAAATTTGAAAGCGAGGAAGAGGCCCGGCATTTTCTGGAACGTTGCAAAGGCGCCGACTTCAGCATCGCACGCATGGAGGTCAAGCCCCTGCGTCGCCGCCCTTCGCCGCCTTTTATCACCTCTACTTTGCAGCAGGAGGCCAGCCGCAAACTGGGCTTCGCCGTGCGCCGTACCATGTCGGCGGCCCAAAAGCTCTACGAACAGGGCTACATCACCTACATGCGTACCGACTCCACCAACCTCAGCGAACTGGCCATAGCTGCCATGGCTGAGCAAATCGCAAAGGAGTATGGCGAGCGCTACGTGCAAACCCGTCGCTTCAAAAGCAAAAATGCCGCAGCCCAGGAAGCCCACGAAGCCATTCGCCCGACAAATATGGAGCGCAAAACCGTAACCGGCGACCGCGACCAGCAGCGCCTTTACGAACTCATCCGCAAGCGCGCCCTGGCCTCGCAGATGGCCGATGCCGAACTGGAAAAAACCATAGCCCACATCGCCATCTCTACCGTGCCGGAATACGAGTTCCGCGCCGAAGGCGAAGTGCTCAAATTCGACGGCTTCCTCAAAGTCTATATGGAAGGCAAAGACGAAGAAGAAGGCGAAGACACCAAAGGCATCCTGCCCCCTTTGAAAGAAGGCCAGAGCTTGGATGCCGAAAGCATCGAAGCCGTACAGCGCTTCCCGCGTCCGCCCGCCCGATATACAGAAGCCACGCTCGTCAAAAAGCTGGAAGAACTGGGCATAGGCCGCCCCTCTACCTATGCACCTACCATCAGCCGCATCATGGAAGAAGCCCGCGGCTATGTCGTCAAAGCCAATCTGGAGGGCAAAGAGCGCAAGTACACGGCCCTGATTCTCAAAGACGGAGCCATTGAGCGCGAAGAGCGCAGCGAAATCACAGGCGCCGTCAAAAACCGGCTCATGCCTACCGATATGGGCATGATCGTCAGCGATTTCCTGCTGGAGCATTTCAGCAACATCATGGATTACGGTTTTACGGCCAATGTCGAAAAGAAATTGGACGAAATCGCAGAAGGCAAACTCGACTGGCGCAAGCTGTTGGAAGACTTCTACGGCCCCTTCCACGAAACAGTGGAAAAAACCCTGAAAGAAGCCGAGCGCGCCAGTGGCGAACGCATCCTCGGCAAAGACCCCGAAAGCGGGCGCACCCTGCTGGTGCGCATGTCGCGCTTCGGCCGCCCCGTCCTGCAAATCGGCAAACCCGACGAACTGGCCGAAGGCGAAAAGCCCCGCTACGCCAACCTGGCCCCGGGCCAATCGCTGGAGTCCCTGACTTTTGAAGAGGCCCTCAAGCAATTCGAGCTGCCCAAAAATCTGGGCGAATACGAAGGCAAAGAAGTCGTCGTCAAGTCGGGTCGCTACGGGCCTTACATCCATTACGACGGCAAGTTCATCTCCCTTCCCCGCGGTGAAGACCCACTCTCCGTATCTCTGGAGCGCGCCATCGAACTCATCGAAATCAAGCGCAAAGAAGATGCGCCCATTGCCCACTACAAGGACTTGCCCATCACTAAAGGCAAAGGACGATTCGGCCCCTATCTGAAGTGGAACGGCCTCTATGCCAACATCCCCCGCAAGATAGACCCCGATACCATAGACGAAGCCACAGCCATCGAGCTGGTCAAGGCCAAGGAAGAAAAAGAGGCTAAGCGCTACATCCACCGATGGGATGAAGAAGGCATCAGCGTTGAAAACGGACGTTGGGGTCCCTTCATTCGTTTTCAAAGAAAAGCCATCAAAATCCCGCCTCTCAAAGGTGAAAAAAGGGCCACCGAAGAACAAGCCAAAGCGCTGACTTTGGAGCAGGTCAAAAAAATCATCGAGGCCGAGATTCCCCAGGCTTTCGCCAAAAAGAAGAAAAAAACTGCCAAAAAATAACAGCGCGTCCGGAAGCTAAGCGCTCCGGCCAAGCGAAAAACACCAAATCATGAGCAAGCAAAAAGAAAAATCCGCCCCGGGCCAACTGAACATCGAATTGCCCGAAGACATCGCCCAAGGCATCTATGCCAACCTCGCCGTCATAGCTCACAGCAATACGGAATTTGTGGTTGACTTCATCCGCAACATGCCGGGCTTGCCCAAGGCCAGAGTTATGTCGCGCATCATCCTCACCCCCCAGCACGCCAAGCGCCTGCTCGCCGCCTTAAACGAAAACATTAAAAAGTACGAAGCCCAATTCGGCCCCATAGATGTCTCAGGTACGCCCTCTCTGCCGCCTATGGGCTTTAATGTGCCTCCGGCGCAGGCGTGATCGGTTGTCTCTGTTGGTGAAAGCGGTGAAAGTGGGGGAATCGGGGAAATTGGGGGCTGGTGTATCGTTTATCGTGTGTCGTGTATCGTGTATCGTTAGTTTATTGTTTGGCTGGGTTGTTGAGGTATCGTAAGATGATGAACGTGACAAACGTGACGCGTGACTGACGCAGTAATCGCAGGCCAACCATGCTTGAATACGGGCCTCTTAGCGTCTTTAATCTTCGATATGAAAAGGAAACAACTTTATGCTGCTGAAATAAGGGTTGCAGGGGAAAGAA
>WGBN01000099.1 GCA_015494245.1 Saprospiraceae bacterium
GATCAAAACGGCATCCAGGAGCTCAGCATGAGCATCGAAAATGCCAACTACGGCTTCCTCATCGGCGGGTTTATGCGCATTCCCATCAAGAAATTCTTCATCCAGCCTGAAGTCCTCTTCAACTCCAACAGCGTGGACTACCGCGTTACGGACTTCCGCCAGCAGGGATTTGTGGACACCATCCTCCGCGAAAAGTATCAGTATCTCGACGTTCCGCTGATGCTGGGCTTCAAATTCGGGCCCCTGCGCCTCAATGGCGGGCCCGTCAGCCACATCTTCCTCGGCAGCAATACGGAGTTGAACAGCATACAAGACTACGGCCAGATGTTCAAAAATGCCGAATACGGCTGGCAAGCCGGCCTCGGCCTCGACATCTGGAAAATTGCCGTTGATTTGCGCTATGAAGGAAACTTCAACAAATTCGGAGACCACATCACCATTGGCGGAGAGCAGTTTTCCTTTGATGACAGCCCCGCCCGCTTCGTAGCCACCATAGGCTACACCTTCTAAATACAGCAAATCAGCACAAAGGAGCCGGCCCAGTCGGCTCCTTTTTTTTGCCCACAGCCAACCTTTTCAGCGCAAGAGCGCTCTTTATATCAGATTCCGGAATCATACCTTTATGGAGACAAAATCCATACTCAGTGAAAACCAACTCGTAGATGCCTGCCTGGCCAACGACCGGCTGGCACAACGCGAGTTGTACGACCGCTATAAACGCGCCATGTTTACCATCGCCTACCGCATTACCGGAGATTTACAGACAGCCGAAGACGTGCTCCAGGATGCTTTCGTGCGCATCTTCAGGGCCCTGCCCAAATTTCGCCGCGAATCCACCCTCGGTGCCTGGATCAAAACCATCGTCATCCGCACAGCCCTCAGCCAGATCAAAAAAAATCAACTGCCCACCGAAGAACTGCAGGACTATCACAGTGAAAAAGAAGTCATTGACTGGGGCGACTACCTCGAAGCAGAGTACTTAGAAAAAGCCATCAAAGACCTGCCCGACGGCTACCGCGCGGTCTTTACACTCATAGAAATTGAAGGCTATGCCCACAAAGAAGTAGCCGAAATGCTCGGCATCTCCGTGGGCACCTCCAAATCGCAACTCTTCCATGCCAAAAAGCTGTTGCGCAAGAATCTAAGAAAATACGGCTACTGATGACCATGGAAAAAAACAAACATATCCTTTCTGCTGCCTTACGGCAAATGAAAACCCGCGAACCGGGCGAAGAGCTCTGGAACCGCATCGAGCATGAGTTGGACAGGGAACACAACACCCCTACCCTGCTCCAGGCCATCGAACGCCTGCCCCTGTACGAACCACCTCAACAACTCTGGGACAAAATCGAAAACGCCCTCGACAGCCCCAAAGGGCAAGCCCTCATCACGTCCCTGCGAGCCATGGCAGCAGCTGTCGTTTTGCTTCTCGGCCTGGCACTCTGGACTTACAAACCCTTTGCCGATGGTATGGAAGAGCGGGAATCGGCCTTCAACTACACCTACAGCACCGAAGAGGTCAGCAATAAACTTCTGGCCAATCAGTGGGATGAAGACGCAGAGGCCTTTGCAGAAATCGAAAAACTCCTGCAAAGCCTGCCCCCCGAAGCCATCACCGATGAAATCACTCAGCTGCAAAGTGAATTGCAGGATTTAAATTTGGCGAAAGCCGAACTCACAGAAGCCCTCAGTGAGTACAACACCGACCCCCAATTCGTCCGGCAACTCAAAGAAATTGAACTGGAACGCACGCAACTCGCCAAAGAGCTGCTGCGCAAAATCATATAAGCATGACCTACAGAAACCTACTCTTCAGCTTGCTGCTCGCGTCCGTATGGCATTTGGCGAAAGCCCAAACCACTACCCTGCAGGTCGTTACCAAAAGCACGACCAAGGTCTTCGAGTATGCTGCCGGCTCCGAAGTCAATATCGAAGGGCAACATGCCGAAATCGTAGTGGAAAGCTGGACGCAAAACAAGGTGCGCGTAGAAGTCAAAATCATCGCCAAACACACCAACGTACATCAAGCTGAAAAAGACCTCGAAACCATGCAGCTGAGCATCAAGCAGGAGGGCTCAAAACTCTACTTCCGCAACTACCTCAAATCAGGAGAAAAGCCCTCCGCTCAGCTCAAAGTCCAATATACCGTCAGCCTGCCGGCC
>WGBN01000100.1 GCA_015494245.1 Saprospiraceae bacterium
AATCAAAACCGATATGATGCGCAAAATCCGCAAGTTGCTGCTGTATCTTAGTCTTGTTTTTGTAGTCCTCTTTTTGCTGCTGGCTTTGCTGGCCAATCTGTTTGAAGAACAGATCGGCCACAGCCTGCAGGCGCAAATCAACCGGCAATTGGAGACCAGGCTGGAATTCGACGGCTTTGGCCTCTCTCTGTTGCGGCACTTTCCCAACCTCTCTGCCGACTTCCATGAGGTGCGGGTGGAAGATGCCTTCGGCGATCTTTTGCTGGAAAGCAAGAGGCTCTCTTTTCTCATCAGTCCCTTCAGCCTGTTTGGCAAATCCATCAAGGTGCGCTCCGTAGCGCTGACCGATGGCGCCCTGCGCATCCACTACGACCGCAAAGGACGCCCGAACTACGACATTTTCAGCGAAAGCGAAACGCCCGACTCCACGGCCCCGGAAAGCGAAGGCGTCAGCCTGTCCATACAATCCGCTCAGCTCCGCGATGTACAGCTCATCTACCAGGATGAAGCCTCCAAAACGGAGGCCCAAATTCAGCTCTTCTCCGCCGACATCGCCGGCGATTTCTCGGCCGAAGAAATAGCCTTAGATACCCGCGCTGAGCTGCAAATACAATTCCTCGATGCTGAAGACGAGCGCTACCTGCCCGGTACCGAGATCGAGATCAAAGGGAAAACGCTGCTGCGCCCCAATGAGCAATACTACGCCTTCGATGCCCTGGAAGTTTCTCTCGAAGGCAACCCCTTCCGCCTCAACGGCAGCCTGGAAATGCACGAAACCTTCAGCGATTACGACCTGGAGCTCTCCACCGAGGATGCCCAACTTGAGGGCCTGCTGCTCTTTCTGCCCGCCAAGGCCTTCCCCGCCCTCGAAGGCTTCAAAAGCCGCGGGGATTTCCAATTTCATGCTGCCATCAAAGGGCGGAAAACGGCCTCTTCCGACCCTGCCATCACCGCCGATTTTGGGCTCGACCATGGCCGCCTCAGCAGCGAACTGCTGACCGACGACCTCAAGGAGGTCAGCTTCTCCGGCCATTTCGACAACGGCAAAGCCCACTCCTCCAAAACCAGCCGCCTGACCGTCAAAGACTTGCAGGCCTATCTCAAACGCGAGTACATCCAGGCCGATTTCGCGCTGACCAACTTAGACCGCCCCGCCATCCGGCTCTTCCTCGATGGCACCCTGCCCATTGGCTCCATCTATCCCGCGCTGGCAACAAGCAGCATCAGCGGAGGCATGGGCAAAATCACCTTCGACCAGGTCCGCATAGAAGGGCGCATACGCGACATGCAATCTGCCGACCGCATGGGCCGCGTGAAAGCCTCCGGCCAAATCCTGCTCGACGATGCCGGCCTGCTCGTCCGGGGCCACAAAGTCTTCTTCGACCGCGGCAGCTTCACCATCAAGGGCAACGAAGTCGCCATGAAAGACATGGAAATCGAAGCCCCCGGCAACGAGTGGAGCCTCGAAGGCCATATCAGTAACCTCCTGCCCGCCCTGCTCGCCCCCGCCGGCAACCCCTACAACGCCCGTCTGAAATTTTCCTCCGCCCTGCAAGCCGATAAACTCGACCTCGACAAACTGCTCTCCATCACCGAGGAAGCGCCGGCTGAAACAGAAACGGGCAGCGACAGCCTTTCGGCAAATGCAGAACAAGACTTATCCGCACGCGGCGGAAGCACGGATGACAGCTTCTTCTCCATGCTCGACGGCAGTTTCGAAGCCAAAATTGCGGAATTCAACTACCGCGAAATCCAGGCTCAAAACTTCAAAGGAAAACTGGAATTTTTTGCCGGCAACGTCAAAGTCAAGGGCGATGTGCAGGCCATGGACGGCCGGTTCCATCTCAACGGCACCTACTTCAACCTCAGCGAACCCTACTTCAAAGGTCAGGTCATTTGCAAGGGCGTGGATGTCAAAGAGTTTTTCCGCCAAAACGAAAACTTCGGACAAGACATCCTCGAGGATCGCCACCTCAGCGGCAAGATGAACGCCTGGCTCAGCCTCACCGTACCCTTCGACACAGCGGGTAATCTGCTCGACGACAAACTCTACGTACTGGCCGCCGTGGGTATCGAAGAAGGCGAGCTCAGGGATTTCGAAATGCTGGAATCTTTTTCCACTTTCGTGAAAATAGACGACCTGCGCCGCATCCGCTTTCACAACCTCTACAACTACTTCGAAATTCGCAAGCGCACCATCTACATCCCGGGCATGTTCATCCAAAGCAACGCCATGAACATGACGCTCGCCGGTGAGTACGACTTCGATTACAACTACACTTTTTACCTGAAGGTCAATGCCGCCCAAACCCTGGCCAACCGCTTCAAAAAACACGACCCCAATCTCACTCCCATCCCCGCCAAACAAAACGGCTGGTTTAACCTCTATTACAAAGTTTACGGAAACCTCGACGACTATCACTACAAAACCGCCAAGCGGGAAGTCAAACAGGCCCTCGCCCAAAGCGAACACCTCAAACTCTTGTTAAAAAAACGCCTGCGGGACGAATTCGGAGACATCCAACTCATCTCCGAGCCCGATGCCTGGAAAGACCGGGAAGAAGCGGAAGAATATGCCCCGGAAGAAGATGAATATTTAGAAGGATTTTAAGCCCATTCAATGTGCTTCCAACCAGTTTTTCCCCACGCCCATATCCACCACGATGGGCACGGGCAGATCGGGAAGAGCTGTTCGCATTTTCTCCTCGATCAGAGGCATGAGCTCTTCTTTTTCTTCTTTGTGCAGGTCAAAGACCAATTCGTCGTGTACCTGCAAGATCATTTTGCTGCGATAGCCGCCCTCTTTGAGCAGGCGATGGATGTTCACCATGGCCATTTTAATCATGTCGGCGGCTGAGCCCTGGACGGGGGTGTTGATGGCGTTGCGCTCTGCATGAGAGCGCATGACTCCGTTGCGGGAATTGATGTCGCGCAGATAGCGCCGGCGCCCCATGAGCGTGGTAACATACCCCTTCTCACGGGCTTCGGCTACCACCCGCTCCATATAGGCTTTTAGCCCCGGGTATTGCTCGAAATAACTTTTGATAAGTTGGGTAGCCTCCTTGCGCGGGATATCCAACTGGCGGGAGAGGTTGGTAGCACCGGCTCCGTAAATGATGCTGAAATTCACCGTCTTGGCCTTGTTGCGCTGCTCGCGCGTAACCTCTTCGTAAGGCACTCCAAAAACCCGCGCTGCCGTAGCGCGGTGGATGTCCAGCTCTTTTCGAAAAGCCTCCAACATGGCTTCCTCTCCACTCATGGCGGCAATCAGCCGGAGCTCGACCTGGGAGTAGTCGGCTGCGAGGAGGAGGAACTCCTCCGAGCGCGGCACGAAGGCCTCCCGCACCCTGGCCCCTTCGGGCGTGCGTATGGGGATGTTCTGCAAATTGGGGTTGTTGGAGCTGAGGCGCCCCGTTGCCGTCAGCGCCTGATTGAAAGAGCTGTGGATGCGCCCCGTTCGCGGGTTGATCATGCGCGGCAGGGCTTCCACATAAGTGGAGATCAGCTTACTCAGGCTGCGATAGCGCAAAATTTCCCGCACAATAGGGTGCTCATGAGCCAGCTCCGAAAGTTTCTCTTCATTGGTGGAATACTGCCCCGTTTTGGTCTTTTGCCAGCGATAGGGGATTTTCAATCTGTCAAACAGAATTTGCCCGATTTGCTTCGGGGAGTTGATGTTGAAAGGCCCGCCGGCCATTTCAAAAATTTTCTTTTCAATGCCCGCCAATTCCTTACTCAGCTGCTGCCCGTATTTTTTCAGAAAATCTGCATCTACTTTAATGCCGTTGTACTCCATTTCCACCAAAACCTCGATGAGCGGAGCTTCCATTTTTTCGTAAAGCTCATACAGGCCCTCTTTCTCAAGCTCTTTCGACAAGATTTCGTAGAGCTGCCAGGTCAGGTCGGCATCTTCGGCAGCGTATTCTGCAAGCAGCTCCAGGGGCACATCCCGCATGCTGCCCTGATTTTTTCCTTTCTTGCCAATGAGCTGTTCGACAG
>WGBN01000101.1 GCA_015494245.1 Saprospiraceae bacterium
CTTCAATGGCTTTGAGCTGGTTTTGCAGGTCCAGGACTTCACTTTTGCGGGCTTTATCGCGTTCGTTGAGGCGTGCTATTTCGAGCTCGGCATTTTCGATTTGATTGGCGTGGATGGCCTTTTGTTTTTCGAGTTCGAAGATGCGCTTTTCGAGAGTTTGTTGTTGTTGCACGATTTCATCCAGGCCTGATTTCAGGCTACCGTGCTGCTGTCCGATTTCTTCTTTTTTGCGTTCGGCTTCCCTGAGTCGTTCGAGGAGTTGGGCTTCTTCGGCTTTTTCTTCGCGTATGCGCTCTTCGAGTGCAGTCTGCTTTTGCTGCAATTCGGTGAGTTTTTCGGAGGCTTCTTCCTGTCTGTTTTGGAGGCGCTGTGCATTTTGCCGGATAAAATCGAGGCGTTGCTCAGCGATTTTGCGATCGCTTTCGATGTTGCGCAGTTTGTTGACCAGTTCGTTGAGTTCGCGCTGGCTGTGGGAGAGGTTTTTCTCTTTATCGAGATTGGCTTTTTTCTCTTGTTCGAGCTGTGCTTCCAACTGACGGGCTTCGACTTCCAATTGGCGGTAGGCATCCTCTTCCTGCTGCAGTTGCTGTTTGAGCTGAGCATTGCGCTCTGTGAGTTCAGCCGATTTGAGCTTGGCGAGTTGGAGGCTGAGGAGTTTGTATTTTTCTTTGAGGTCGAAGTAGCGTTGGGTTCGCTTGGCCTGTTTTTCTAAGGTTTTGAGGTTGTTTTCGATTTCAAAGAGGAGGTCTTCGACGCGGTCGAGGTTGGCGGTGGTATTTTTGAGTTTGTTGAGGGTTTCTCGCTTGCGGGCCTTGTATTTGGAGATGCCTGCGGCCTGTTCGAACATCCGCCGGCGAGCATTGTCTTTATCGGCCAGGATGTCGTCCACCATATTGAGTGCGATGATGGCATAGGAGTTGGAGCCGACCCCTGTGTCCAAAAAGAGCGAGGTGATGTCTTTGAGGCGGCAGGGAACGTTGTTGAGGCGGTATTCACTTTCCCCACTGCGGTACAACATGCGGGTAATGGTGATGGTGCTGTAGTCGGTGGGCAGTAGGTTTTTGGTATTGTCGAAGGTCAGGGATACCTTAGCCAGGCCCGCCGGTTTGCGCTTTTTAGTGCCGTTAAAGATGACACTGGACATCTGGTCCAGGCGCAATTCCTTGCTTTTTTGCTCACCAAGAACCCAGCGTATGGCATCCACGATATTGGATTTCCCCGAGCCATTGGGCCCTACAACGCCTATTACATCGTGGTCGAAGTGCAGTACCGTTTCGTTAGCGAAACTCTTGAATCCCTTGATTTCTAATGTCTTTAGCCTCATAGCCCGCAAAAGTAGCAAATTTGACCGAGATGGAAAAGATGAGGTGGGATTTTTTATTGTACATGGCCATTTTGCACTTGCTCCGCTCGTGTAGCTCACATTACGCACAAAGCGCGTACCTTTGTCCTGCTAACCAATCACCACGACCATGGAATTCATCATCCCCGATTTTGGTTCTTTTGAGATATGGATGAGCTTACTTACCCTGACTTTTCTTGAGATTGTGTTGGGTATAGACAACATCGTTTTCATTTCCATTGTCTCTACGCGCCTTGAGGACGACAAAGCGAGGCGAAAAGCCATTGACTGGGGCTTGCTCCTCGCTTTGATTTTGCGCATAGGCTTGTTGCTGGGCATCTCAGCCTTTGTGGCTATGCAGGAGCCTTTGTTTCATTTGAAAGCTTCGTGGATACAGGGCGCTTTTTCTGGACAAAGTCTCATACTTGTTGCCGGAGGCTTGTTCTTGTTGTACAAGAGCACAGCGGAGATTCACCACAAGATGGAGGGGGTGGAGTTCCAGGCAGCGGTTAAGGAGGAACCCTATTCTCTGGGGCAGGCTGTTGTGCAAATTGCTTTACTCAGTCTGGTTTTTTCTTTCGATTCCATACTCACGGCTATTGGCATGACCAATGGCCTGGAAGGAGCACTCTTGCTCATGATTATTGCCATAGTCATCTCCATGCTCATCATGATGCTTTTTGCCGTGCCTGTCAGCCGTTTTGTCAATCAGCATCCGACTGTGCAGATGTTGGGCATGGCCTTTCTCCTGCTCATTGGCTTTATGTTGATCGTCGAAGGCGCTCATCTGGCTCATCTCGAAGTAGCCGGCATGGCCATAGGCACAGTACCCAAGGGCTACCTCTATTTTGCAATTTCCTTTTCACTCTTTGTGGAGTTCCTCAACTTCCGTATGCGCAAACGCGCCGTGCAGCCCGTTAAGTTGCATACCTTGACAGAGGTGGCCGCAGAAGAAGGGCTGTTGGACGCTAAAAAAAAGGATAAGTGAAAGAACTGACACCCTCGCGCGTCTTGCGTTATGGCCTGATGCTTACAGGCATACTTGCGATTGCAGCTGCTTTGTTCTTTTGGCTTTCGCCAAATGTGACCCTCTTGCAGGGCTTTTCTGTTTTTTTAATGTTGCTGTTGTTGCTCTTTTCCGTATTTGTTTACCGGAAACTGGTCATCAACTTCATGGATGCGCGGGCAGAGACCCGCAATGCTGCTGCCCAGCAGCAGGCTTTGCTGTATCTTTTTCAAAAAATAGAGCCGCGCAAGGCTTTGCCACAGATGCGCTCGTATGCCGCTTCGCCGGATTTTTTGTGTCTGCTTTATGACCTGATTCGAGAGCATGAGCCTCAAGTGGTTGTAGAGTGTGGGGGAGGGGTCTCCACCCTTATCAGCGGCTATGCTTTAGAGCAAAACGGGAGCGGAAAAGTGCTGGCCATGGAACACGATGCCCATTACGCAGCTGCAACTGAGCGGGAAATTCAGCGCCACGGCTTGCAGCAGCGAGCCTCGGTACTGCATGCTCCTCTGACGGAGGCTGAAGTGGGCAAATACCGCATTCCCTGGTACAGCCTCAAAGACTTTCCAGAAGCGTTGCGCATTGATCTGCTGGTGGTAGATGGCCCGCCTTCTACTTTACATGAACTCGCCCGCTATCCGGCTTTCCCCCTCTTGCGCGAACACCTTTCCAAACAGGCTCTCATCCTCGTAGATGACTGCATCCGCCCGGCCGAGCGCCGCATGGTAGAGATGTGGGCCAAAGAAATGCCCGGCCTCACAGTCCGGTGGGTGATGACGGAGAAAAGGGCGGCAGTGCTTGCGGTTTAGAAAAAAGTTGTATTATTGGGCCAATCCTCAGATAGTAAAACAGCCATATGAATTTGCAAACTGCCGGCAAAACTTATCGTCAATTGGTGGGCAATGGACTGATTTATTCCGTTCCCAGGTTTC
>WGBN01000102.1 GCA_015494245.1 Saprospiraceae bacterium
CGTACAAGCTATGCGCCATCAAAAAACACATCCATGAAAAGTTTCGACTACCCGGGAAGCGCAAACACACAGCTTCTGTTCTTGCTGCTCAGCAGCATCCTCCTCGGCCTTGCTGCCTGCCACGGCCCCTCCTCCGGCGACAGCGGAGGCGAACAAAACGACAAGTACATGTACACCAACCACCTCATCCACGAAAACAGCCCCTACCTGCTACAGCACGCCCACAATCCCGTCAATTGGTATCCCTGGGGCGATGAGGCTTTGGAAAAAGCCAAAAAGGAAAACAAAATGCTCATCATCAGCATCGGTTATGCCGCCTGCCACTGGTGCCACGTCATGGAGCACGAATCTTTTGAAGACACCACCGTGGCCCGCATCATGAACGAGCATTTCGTAGCCATCAAGGTGGATCGCGAAGAGCGCCCCGATGTGGACGACGTCTATATGACGGCCTGCCATCTCTCCAGCCAGGGCAGTTGCGGCTGGCCCCTCAATGCCTTTGCCCTGCCCGACGGGCGACCCGTTTGGGCCGGCACGTACTTCCCCAAAGACAAGTGGATCGAAATCCTCGAGTACTTCGCCAAAGAGTACAAGGAAAATCCGGAAAAAATGAAAGAGTTTGCCGACCAACTCACCCAAAGCATCCGGCAAATAGACCAGCTCCCCGTGCTGGAAAAGCAAGACATTCAGCGCAAGGACCTGGATGAGGTGGCCCGAAAATTCATGCAAAGCATAGACCCCAAATACGGCGGCAGAAAGAGCAACGGCAACAAATTTCCCATGCCCAACAACTACGAATTTCTCTTGCGCTACCACGCCCTTTCGGGAAATGCCGAAGCAGGCAAACTGGCTTTCAACACCTTAGACCGCATGCGCCTCGGAGGCATCTATGACCAAATCGGCGGAGGCTTTGCCCGCTACTCCACCGACCCCCTCTGGCACGTGCCCCACTTCGAAAAAATGCTGTACGACAACGGCCAGCTCGTCAGCCTCTATGCCGAAGCTTACAGACTCAGCAAAGATGACAAATGGGCCCGCGTCATACGCGAAACCCTGGACTTCATCGCCCGCGAAATGACCTCGCCCGAAGGCGGGTTCTACTCCTCCCTCGATGCCGACAGCGAGGGCGAAGAGGGCAAATTTTACGTCTGGACCAAGGCCGAAATAGACAGCCTCATCCAAGACGAAGCCCTCAACAAACTTTTCTGCGACTTTTACGGCGTTACGGCACAGGGCAACTGGGAACACGGCAAAAACGTGCTACTCGCCAAAGAAGATGAAGAGGCTTTCGCCAAAAGGAACAAGATGAGTACAGAAGAGCTGCTCCAACATTTGGCGAAAGCCAAAAAAATCCTCTTCGAGGCCCGCAGCCAACGCATACGCCCGGGCTTAGACAACAAAATACTCACCTCCTGGAATGCCCTTATGCTCCAGGGCTATATAGACGCCTACAAAGCTCTGGGCGAGGAGAATTACCGCCAGGCGGCCCTCAAAAATGCGGCATTCCTAACCCAAAACATGCTGCAAAAAGACGGCCATCTGCTGCGCAATTACAAAGACGGAAAAGCCAAAATTGACGCCTTCCTCGACGACTACGCCCTGCTGGCACAGGCCTTCATGAGCCTGTATGAAATCACCTTCGACGAGCAATGGCTCTACAAGGCCAAAGGACTGTTGGAGTACGCCAAAGAGCATTTCTCCGACCCCGACAACCCGCTGTACTACTACACCTCCAACGCCAGCCAAACCCTGATTGCGCGCAAGAAGGAGACCAGCGACAACGTCATCCCCTCTTCCAACTCCATCCTGGCCCGCGACTTCGACCGCATCCACCAATTTCTGTACCTGCCCGAATTTGCCACAGAGGCCCACGCCATGTTGCAGGTCATGTGGCCGCAAATCAAAGCGTCCGATCAGCCCACCTTCTTCTCCAACTGGCTGCAGGCAGCTCTGGAACACGCCTGGCAACCCTACGAAGTGGCCATCCTCGGCCCGCAAGCACCCGAAATGGCCTTAGAACTTCAGCGCAACTTCCTGCCCTCGGCCGTAGTCCTCGCCGGCACCGATGAAGGCAGCCTGGAAATGCTCAAAGACCGGCTGGTGGACGGAGCCAACATGATTTACGTCTGCCAAAACGGCGTCTGTAAATTGCCGGTCAATGAATTGGAGAAGGCCTTAGAATTGATGAGTTATTAAATGGTTCATTAAATTAAGTTTTTGGGGCATCTGTCTCCATTGGAAAACCAAGGGTCGGGGGCGCGGGCGGCTCAGCCTGATAGATGACTCGGGCTTCGGCAAATAGGCCGTGATAAGACTTGCTTGTAGGTCGTGCCTGTAGGTCGTGATAGAACGCGGATGACGCGGATGACGCGGGTTCTCGCGGGTTTTTAAGCCCGTCTAACTTGATAGCCCATTTTCCAAGAGGAGGCGGGCAGGCGCCCCTTCAGGGGTCGGGGGCGCGGGCGGCTCAGCCTGATAGGTGACTCGGGCTTCGGCAAATAGGTCGTGATAAGACTTGCTTGTAGGTCGTACCTGTAGGTCGTGATAGAACGCGGATGACGCGGATGACGCGGGTTTCCGCGGGTTTTTAAGCCCGTCTAACTTGATAGCCCATTTTCCAAGAGGAGGCGGGCGGGGCGTTTCCTGAGCGGAGTCGAAGGGCGCCTCCTGAGCGTAGTCGAAGGGCGCCTCCTGAGCGTAGTCGAAGGGCGCCTCCTGAGCGTAGTCGAAGGGCGCCTCCTGAGCGTAGTCGAAGGGCGCCCCTTTAGGGGTCGGGGGCGCGGGCAGGCCAGTGCTCGGCAGACAAGCGCAGACTTCGGCAGGCTCAGCCTGATAGATGACTCGGGTTAAATCCGCGAAAACCCGCACAATCCGCGTCATCCGCGTTCTATTAAGGCCTAAGTAGCCAATAGAATGCGGATTTACGCGGGTGCAGCGGATTATCGCGGGTTTTAGCCGGTTCAACTTGATAGCCTGTTTTGCAAAAGTAACGACCTGCCTGCACTCAGACCTCGCCTTCAAAGACCGCTACGGCAGGCCCTACGAGAAAAATTTGGCGAAAGCCGAGGGAGGGCTCATAGGTAAAGCGCACTTCCAGCTCGCCCCCCGGCGTACTTATGGGCAGGCTGTGCGCTCCCGACCTGCCCGAATTTTTGTACCAGTAGGCCAGAGCTGCAGCCGTAACGCCCGTACCGCAAGACCAGGTCTCGGCCTCTACGCCCCGCTCATAGGTACGCACGCGCAGGCCTCCCCCCTGCTCAGCCACAAAATTGACGTTGACGCCTTCGCTTCGATAAGCGTCGGAATAGCGTATGCGGGCGCCCGCTGCCTGTACATCCACGGCATCGGGCTCGGGCACAAAACAGACGTGATGGGGCGAACCTGTATCGAGAAAAAAAGCATCGCCGGCCCTTCGGATCTCGGGTACGGCTGACATTTCCAGGGCAACGCGCCCATCGGGCAAAAGCTCGGCGCTATGCAGGCCGTCGGAGGCAGAGAAGCGACATTGGGAGCCTGTAAAGACGTTCAGGCGTTTGGCGAAAGCCACCACACAACGGCCTCCATTGCCACACATGCTGCTCGGATAGCCATCGGCATTGAAATAGGCCATGTGGAAATCGGCCTCATCGCTCTGCCGGAGGAGAATCAGGCCATCGGCGCCTATGCCGAAGCGGCGTTGGCAGAGGGCAGCGATTCTTTGGTGGTCGGTGTCCTGCAGTTCCTGTCGAAAGCGCTGGTCTAAGAGGATGAAGTCGTTGCCCGTGCCGTGATACTTGTAGAACTTCATGGCGAGGCGGCTTAGAGCTTATCCTGCAGTTCTTTCAGCTCTTTCCATTTGCCCTGAGCGGCGAGGGAGGCCTGTTTGGGCCAGGTATCGGGCTGATGCATGATAAAGCGTTTGCCGGCAGAGGCGAGGATTTCGCGCAGGCGTTTGGGCGTTTGCCGGGCCAGTTGCGCCCAGGTTTTGATGCCGGCCTTGTTGAGCACTTCCTCAATCTTGGGGCCTATGCCTTCCACGATTTTGAGGTCGTCGCGCTTGGCATTTGCGGCCGTTTTCTTTTTGGCAGGAGCCGCAGAAGCCGCTGTTTTTTTCTTTTTGGCAGGAGCTTTAGCTTTGGGTTTGCGCTCCTTTTTGGCCGGTTTGGCGGAAGCCAGTTTAGCGGCCTGCTCGACCCAACGGTCTTTTTGGATGCGGCCCGGGATATAGCGGATGGCTTCTGTGAGGGCTTGGATGAAGGCTTCATCCATAGCAGCAATTTGTTGATAGGTGCAAATGCCCAGTTCGTTGAGCTGCGCTTCGATGAAGGGGCCTATGCCCTGGATTTGGGTCAGGTCGTCCTGAGCGCCTTTGGGTGCCTTGGGGATTTGCTTGCCTATGGAAGTTTTCACGGCAGCTTTGGCGCGTTCGACCTCATCTTCGGGCAGCAATTCTTTGGTGGAGGTGTCCAGGATGCTTTCGAGCTTTTGCACATCATAGCCTTCCTGCTCTTGTACAGCAGTGGCCGGGGGCTGATAAGATTCGGCTTCCACAGTTGGAGAGGCTGCCTGAGGGGTACTTATCCTGCTTTCCAGTTCGCCGAGGCGCTGGATGCTGGCATTGAGCGTGCTTTGCATTTGTGCGATTTGCTCCAGGGCAATTTGGCCGGTGGAAAGCTGCTCGGCGAGGCGCTGATTTTCCTTTTCGAGGGCTTCGTTTTTGGCCGTCAACTCGCGTCTTTGTTGCTCGCAGGCGTCCAATTGTTTAAGGGCTTCAAAGAGGCGGCTTTCCATTTGGTCGCACTGTTCTTTGAAGGCTTTGCCCTGTTCTTCTTCCCGATGCAATTTGTCTTCACAATCACGGGCCTCTTTTTGCCAGACGGCGATCAGTTGTTCCTTACTTTGAAGGCGACTTTGGAGCTCGGCTGCTTCGGCCCGGCATTTCTCCACAGCTTCCCGGGCTTCCTGCTTCTGCCTTTCGGCCTCTTTTAAAGCCTGCTCCCCTGCTTTCAGGCGCTTTCTATAATCGCGCAGGGCTGGGACGACCAGCAGGCGCGCCAGCAAGAAGCCTATGAAAAAGGAAATGATGACAGCCAGCCAGAAAAGCGGGCCGTATTCCTGCAGCAATTGCGTAAACATCTCGAATGATTTTGTGTATAAACTGCAATTTCGACACAAATATAGATAGAAAAACGCTCCCGACCGGTAAAGATCGGGAGCACTGCGAAAATAAAAAACGCTCCGAGAAGGCACTAACAATTTCGCCGTAAAAGGTAGGATGAAGTGCTTAAAACGGCGAATTGAGAAAATTGTTAGCACTGCAAATATAAAGGTTTTGTCTTCAATTGTCCAAAAAAAATCCTTTTTTTTAAAAA